>CALMHE010000417.1 GCA_937863865.1 uncultured Anaerolineaceae bacterium
ACGCGTGACAATGCGCTTACCCAGGAACACGAGCGCAGGTGCCGGCCGCATCCTGTCCGACTGCGCCGCCCCTCCAACCGTTCTGGACTCAACGGCGACGGTTCTGGACTCAACGGGGACGGTTCTGGACTCGTGCAATGCCCTAGTCGGCATCGAGCGCGCCCAGTTCGGTTGCGGTTGACTCCAGAACCGGTGGGTCCGGTTCGGGCGGGCGCGCGCGGCAACGTCGGGGCTGGGTCAGGTGATCGCCCCGGGGATGGGGAAGACGTCGAGGCCGATGCCGGTGGGGGAGGTGCGGGCCAGCGAGGCGTAGGTCCGAGCGGCGAACCGCCAGACGCCGTCATCTCGGCGGTAGGTGTCCTGGTACAGGCCGTAGGTCTGGGTCGACGCGGGCCCGTCGTCCGTGTCGTGGCGAAGCTCGCTGATGTAGAGGCGACCGCTCGCCGTGCCCGCTGCGGGGTCGACCTCCACCGTCGCACTCACGATCGCGAACAGGAACCAGTCGAACCGAGCCATGCTCCGCTGGAGCATCTCGACCAGCGCGTCCGCCCCGGCCAGTTCCATCATCCCCCGCTCGCGCAGGTCGAGGCGGATGGTGCAGTCGGCCGTGAAGAGCGCGGGCAGCTCAGCCCACGACCGGCGGGTCACGGTGTCGGCGTAGCGACCTTGCAGGGCGGTGATGGCTACGCGGTCGGCGGTGTCGTCCATCCCCGCATCCTCGCCGAACCCGTCACACCCTGGTCCCGAGACCGCGTCCCGATGGGGTGGGGTGGGGTGCGGCCGCCACCGCCGGTCAGGCGATCCAGACGGTCTTGAGGTTGCAGAAGGCGCGGATGCCGGGAGCGGAGAGCTCGCGTCCGTAGCCGGAGCGCTTTACGCCGCCGAACGGCAACTCCGGGAACGAGGTGGTCATGCCGTTGATGAACACCGCTCCGGCCTCGAGCTCGTCTTCGAAGCGAGCCGCCTCGTCGGGGTCGGTGGTCCAGGCGTTGGAACCGAGGCCGAACGGCGTGGCGTTGGCCACCTCGATCGCGGCGTCGAGATCGGGCACTCGCACCAGCAGGGCCACCGGGCCGTCGCACGGCGGCCGCAGGCAGGGCATCGCCTGCGGCCAACTCGACACGGGCAGCGCGGCGACGCCACTCGATCTCCTCCTGGTCGGGGCAGCGGACCTTGCGGCCCTCCAGCGCGACGCCGCGGCGGAAGTGTTTCTCGCCGCGCCGCGCCAGCAGTTCGATCGGGAGCGCGTCGAGCACTTCGTTGCCGAACATCACGCCGGTCCAATCCGCGGGCAGCGTATCCAGATAGGCAATCTGGTCGTGCAGCTCTGGGGCAAAGACCAGGTCGTCGGTTTCGAAGATCACCGGCCGTCCGCGGCCGCGAACAATGGCGACGATGTCGGCCACCAGCGGACGCCATGGCACGCGATGGAGCACGAGCAGATCGCAGGTCGTGGCGTCGACATACAACTGGATGTCGTCCGCTTCACGTAGCGTCGATGCGATGCCGAAGAGCGCCAGTTGTTCCTGGTGGTGCAGGCAGCGATTAAAGCCGGAGCGGAGTTTCTGCAGAACTTTGAAGCCTTAGACCTGGTGGTCAGGCGCGGGGTTGTCCGGGGTGTCCGGGCAGTTTTTGAAGGTCAGATCATCGAAGTTGAAAGCGACCTGGTCATTGTCGCGGATGGCGCGCACTCCAGGCTCGCCCACCAGATTGGCTTCTATAATGAGGATCCGGATCTGGTGTTCTACGGCGCGCGCGGTTATTTTGAGGGAATTCGGGAAATGACGGACATGATCGAATTCTTCTATTTTGACATGTTCGCGCCAAGTGGTTACACCTGGATCTTCCCGATGAGCAAGACAAAGGGCAACGTGGGCGTCTTCATTACCGAAGGCGCGCTCCAGCGCAGCGGCATGGTGCTCAACGACCTGTTTGATTGGTGGCGTGATAACACCAAATTCGGGAATATCAGGCTGGGAGAAGCCCGTTTGCTGGGCGAAATCAAAGGCTGGCGTTTGCCTTCAACCTGGGCTGTGCGCGAAAACTACAGCCATGGGGTCATGGTGGCTGGCGATGCCGGCAACATGATTGAAGCCGCTTTTGGCGGTGGGCAAGACCTGGCAATGTTAGCTGGTCAGGCGGCTGCCGAGACGGCAATTGAAGCTCTGAAGCAAAAGGACTACTCCGCCGAGGCTCTGGCGCCCTACAAACAAAAGCTGCTCGAACGGCAAACCCCAATCTACAACGGGTACAATGCCGCGCGAAAATTCCTGTTCACAAACACACCCGACCTGGACCGCTTTATCGACCGCTTCGCGGAAGAGGCAGCCAGCCGGGACCTTGGCTTTGATGAAGCCTTGGGGCGTTTCTTGCGCGGGTAGCGATTGCTTGAAATTGCTTTCCTAATATTCAACAAAGACGGACCAGAGGTCCGTCTTTGTTGATTTTATATCGGGGAAGGTTGACAGTTTATCTGCCCGGCGCCGCTGCGGGGGCGTTCAGGCAATCAAACCCGGCAGCAGGGCATAGAACTCAGTGGCTTTCACGACATCCGCCAGCGGCACGCGTTCCATCACGCTGTGCGCGTAGACTTCATCGCCTGGCCCAAAGCCAATCGATGGAATGCCCGCTTTGCCCGCCCAGTAAATACCATTTGTGCTGAAATTCCATTTTCCTGCAGGATTATCCGGCAATCCGATTGCTTTTCGGGCTTTCAGACCAGCCTGAACGAGGGGATGATCTTCCTCCAATGCCCACGCCGGAAAGTATTTATCAACAGGAAATACAAATCCGGTATAGGAAGGCTCATCATAAAAGAGAGCTTCCACTTTTACTTTTTCCTTCATCTCCTCCGGAATAAGCGCTTCAATTTCGGCAATGGCACCCTCCTTGGTTTCACCAAATGTCATCCGCCGATCGATATAAATAAAGGCTTCATTGGGTACGGCATTAATGCTGGGAGTGCTGACATGCATGTCCGTTACCGTAATTTTTCCATGCCCAAGGAATGGATGATCACCCAGTTTCGGTTCCAGGTCACGGATGCCTGTTAAGACAGGCAGGAGGGAATAAATGGCATTGTCACCCAGGTGATTGCTGGCTGCATGGGCACTGCGTCCGGTTGCCGTTACTTTTAATTCAATTCGTCCCTTATGACCCCGATAGACATTCATGAGGGTGGGTTCACCGATGACTGCATAATCCGGACGAACCTTGGGATCAACCTCCACGAAGGAATTGGGGGCAATGCCATCACACCATTCCTCCATGTTGCCAAAATAATAAGCTGTCCATCCATCCAGTAGTCCCATATCCCGGGCGATTGCCAGACCATACACCATTCCCGGCGTACTGCCCTTCTCATCGCATGCCCCGCGTCCGTAGAGGACTCCATCCTCCACTTTGCCCTTAAAGGGGTCATGGGTCCACTCATCCAAATTTCCGAGACCCACAGTATCAACATGGGAGTCATAGACAATTACCCGTGGACCATTTCCGATTTTCCCCAAGATATTTCCCATCACATCGAAACGGACTTCGTCATAACCCAGCTTGCGCATTTCTTCGCCAATCCGTTCTCCCACAGGACCGATCTGGGATTCCATGCTTGGAATGGCAACAATTTGATGCATAAAATCAATGATATGTTGCCTTTGGGCTGCCACCCGGGCATGGATTTCTTCCTTTACTTTATTGACACTGTTCATATCCTAATAACCTTTCGTTAATGTATTGTTCCCACCCGACGGATAACCTGAAAACGGAAATGCCCGGGCGTAAAATAACTATATGAATAAGCAACAAATCGACCATTCACGTCATACAATCTGGCTTCCAGTAATAACAAGGCATCTCCTCGTTGGATTTCCAGTGGACGGGCAATTTCTGAGGGAGCGAGAATGGTTTTAATTTCAGCAATAGAAGTCGCCAACTGTGGTGATCCCCGCCGTAGCAGCATATCCAACACTGATCCGGTGAATCCCTGCTGAAAATCTTCCGGTCGGAGGATTTCCTCGGGTAAAATATCCACCAAATATGCCACTGGTCTTCCGTCAGTATAAATGGTGCGTGCAATCCTGACCAACGCAGTTCCTTGTTCAACCCCCAATTCCACTCCCTGGAGTGCTTCCACATCGATTTTTTCGATGGAGAGCGCGCCCATGGAAACATTCAATCCTATCCGTTTCGCCTGGGTTTCAATGCTTTCAAGCACTTCCAAACCCGTTTCAAGGACTGGTCGTGGACCAACAACAAACGTCCCCACACCCTGGCGGCGTCGAATTAAACCCTGAGCCTCAAAAGAACGCATGGCTTCTCTTAATGTTGCCCGGGAAACTCCAAGCTCTTTTGCCAGCTCAGGTTCAGAGGTCAGGCGATGACCTGGAGGAGTTGCTTGAATGATGATTTCCAGTTTCTCCTGCAGGCGTGTAAACAAACGTTTATCCTTTTTTTTGTTATCTTCGGATCCAGATTTCACACCAAACCTCCACATACTTTTCAAGATTCCAAAGTCGGAATAATTTTAAATTGCGTCACGTCGACCAATCCCTGGTTGGAAATCCTCAGTTCAGGGATGACCACCAGCGCCAGCAGGCTTAATTGCATGTTGGGATTATTTAATGAACAGCCACAATCCCGAAAACCCTGCAGTACTTCTTCAACCTGTTGGGCAACCACCATAGCAGGTTGATCAGACATTAATCCCCCAACAGGTAATTCCACCTTGCCAATTACCTGTTTGTTCCGAACCACAACCTGACCGCCGCCACATTCAGCAATCCTATTGGCTGCGATAGCCATATTATCTTCATCCGTGCCCACCACGAGGAGATGGTGAGAGTCATGGGCAACCGTGGATGCCACGGCGCATGATTCTGTAAAGCCAAAACCATGCACAAATCCAAGTTTGATTTCACCAGTGCCATGATGACGGTCAATCAACGCCAACTTCGCCACGTCTTGCAGCAGATCAGGATGGACTTCACCATCATGTACCGGTAATTCCATGTTCAAATGCCGGGTGGGCGCTTGGTTTTCGATGATTCCAATTACATTGGCATTTACAACAGGGTAGATGGATGTCTTAAGGCGAAAATCATCTGCAGTAACCGGCTTGGGTAATTTAACAGAATGGGTAACCCAATCGGGGCGTTGAGGGCTGTTGAAAAATAACCTCAATCGTCCATTTTCTGCCGCCAATAGTCCTTTCGCAACCACAACCTCCACATTGAAGTGTTCCAGATTATCCACGAGAAGAATATCTGCATAACGACCCGGGGCAATCATTCCCATTTCGCGGCTGACACCAAAATGCTCAGCCGTGTTAATGGTTGCCATTTGAATTGCCTGGACTGGCGGCAGCCCCTGGGATATGGCAAACCGGACCACCCAGTCCATGTGTCCTTCTGAGATTGAGGTGCCTGAATGGGAGTCGTCTGTGCAGAGAAGGAACATGCGGGGATCCATGCCATCTTCCGTTACTGCACGCACCTGTTCAGCGACATCATGCCAGGCAGACCCATATCGCATCATTACCCTCATCCCCTGGCGGGCGCGGGCTACAGCATCTTCCCTGGATGTACCTTCATGGTCATCCATCGCCCCACCGGCTGCATATCCATTAAAAATGCGGCTCTGGTTATGCATGGGGAAATGCCCACCTATGATTTTTCCTGACAGGCGGGTGGCAGTCAATTCCGCATGAATGGATGGATCTCCATTCACAACTGCAGGGAAATTCATCATTTCCCCCAGCCCGATAATTCCCTGCCAGCTGAGAGCTTCAGCCACTTCTTCAACACCGATCACCGCACCGGATGTCTCCAAACCGGGTGCGGATGGAACACACGATGGCATTTGAACGAATACATGGATGGGCTGAATCAAAGCCTCGTCAACCATCAATCGAACTCCAGGCAGACCGAATACATTGGCAATTTCATGCGGATCGATAAACATACCGGTTGTCCCGTGCGGTAAAACAGCCCGGACGAACTCCGTTACAGTCAACATCCCGGATTCAACATGCATATGCGCATCCAGCAGACCAGGAACCAGATAGCGTTCTCCTGCCTCCAATATTTGCGTGCTTTCACCCAACGTATGACTGGCATCCGGACCGACATATGCCACCCGTCCTGCCAAAATGGCGATATCTGTATTGGGAATTATTTCACCGGTTTGAACACATACCCAACGTCCATTTCGGATGACAAGATCTGCAGGAAGTCTGCCCATGGCGCAATCCACAAGGGGACGGGTGTCGGTCAATTGGAAGAGATTTGGCATGGTTTTCTTTCCTGTGGATGATGGGTAAGATGGTTTTTATGAATGGAGAAGCCTCTGGGAAGCCTGGTTGTGCCGTTTTACCAACCGATGAACATCCATGGTTTGCAGCTGACCATGCCGTACGATCACCTTTCCATGAACAACCGTATAATCCACACCCTGAGGTGCACAGAAGACCACGGCTGCAATCGGATCATGGAGTGCTCCGGCATAATCCAGACGGTTGAGGTTGATTGCCACAAAATCAGCACACTTGCCGACTTCCAGGGAACCGATATCCTGGCGTCCCAACACAGCTGCTCCACCACGGGTGGCGAGTTCAAGTGCCTGCCGGGCAGTCATCAGATTGGGGGCTCCTTCGGATGAGAGTGAGGCACCTTCCACCCCCGCCCGCAGCCGATCCAGAAGCATTGTCTGGCGTGCCTCTGCCAGAAGATGAGAGCCATCATTGCTGGCGGAGCCATCCACGCCAATGCCGACCTTGACACCCGCTGCAACCAGTTCACGGATGGGGGCAATCCCGGAAGCCAGCCGCATGTTCGAGGAGGGGCAGTGTGCGATCCCGCAGCCGGTTTTAGCATAGAGGTTGATTTCATCCTGGTTTACGTAAACCGAGTGAGCAAACCAGACATCGTCACCTACCCAGTCCACTGATTGCATGTATCCAACCGGACGGTATCCAAATTTCTGCTGGCAAAAAAGTTCTTCATCCTGTGTCTCAGCCAGGTGTGTATGTAAATGAACACCATATTGTCGAGCCACGGCTGCACTTTGGCGCATGAGCTCTCCTGTCACGCTGAAGGGGGAGCAGGGAGCCAGGACAATTTGGACAAATGCGCCGGGATCTGGGTCGTGATATCTCTCAATCAACCGGACACAATCTGATAATATTTGATCTTCTGTTTGCACCACA
>CALMHE010000418.1 GCA_937863865.1 uncultured Anaerolineaceae bacterium
GGTTACAGTATTCACGGCTGCCAAAGGTGTTGATCGGGTTGTTCCGATCCGCACTGTACCCATTCCCTGGAAGGAAGTCTTTCGGGTGGACATTCGGGGGAACAAGCCATATTGGTGGCTGCTGGCTTCCCGCTTTTTTTTCCTTCTGGGTGTTTATGGCTTTCAATCCTTTGCCCAGTATTTTATCCGGGATCGCTTGAATGTCGACAATCCCATTCAGGTCACCGGAGATCTGATGGCTTCGATTGCCATCTCCCTTTTATTGTTCACCCTCTTATCCGGCTGGCTGTCGGATCGTATTGGCAGGCGCAGAATGCAAATCATTGCCGGAGGGTTTGGAATTGTGGGGACACTGCTGATGATGAACGCCCAATCCGACCTGGAATTAAGCATCTATGGTTTAATTTTGGGTTTGGGGTTGGGAACATTCATGGCGGCAAACTGGGCTTTGGTAAACGAATATGCACCTCCCGCTGAAGCGGGTAAATTCCTGGGTTTGACCAACCTGGCGACCGCCGGGGCGTCTGCATTGGGTCGGCTGGAAGGTCCTGCCATTGATGCCCTGAATCTGCTGAAACCGGGAGCCTTTTATGGCTGGACAGCCATGTTCATTTTTGGGGCGGTTTGCATTCTCGCCAGTACAATTCTCCTCTGGCGCATGCCGGCATATCTCAAATCGCGTCCGTCAATATTTACCCCGGGGCATTCAGGCTGACTCCATTTTCGCCTTCGCGTGGTAGAATAAATTGGAAGAACAGCACACAGGATCGCTGCATCATCATCGTTAATCCACAGTGCTGGTGAACCGTTTGCCGGAGATTGCATGCCCCAACCGGGTAAGATTGAAGTCCGTCCATTTGCCTGGCATGACCTGTTCACCGTGTACCATTACCGGAACCAGGTTCTTTGCCTTGACCAGACCTGGCAGTTGACACACGGCAGCCCCATCGGGCTGGGTGCCCTGCTGCGCCAATTACGCCTGACGGATTATGGCGATTATACCGGTGTAATTGAACCGGAGGAAGGCAAGCCGCTGCTGGGGCAGATGAATTATTCACTGGGTCGGCGCGCTGCCAAACTTTCCTTCCTGCTGCCGGATACTGCCCTGGATGCCAATGAGATGCCCGCCCTGCTGGAAAACCTGGCAGGGCAAGCCGGTGAGCGGGGTGCCACACGCCTGCTGGCGGATGTGGATGATCACAGCCAGGCATTTGAGACCCTGCGTCATGCTGGATTTGTTGTTTATGGCTGGCAGCATATCTGGCAGGCTCCCGATCGACAGGATGCAAAACCGGCTGGCGAGTTTCCATGGCAGCCGTACACTGCGATGGACGAGATTGAAGTGAACAGCATTTATCATTTACTGGTGCCGCCCCTGGTACAATCCGCCGAGGCATTTGATCCCCACACCAGCCAGGGCTGGATCCACCGGCAAAACGGTGAGATTACAGCCTGGGTGGAGGCAGTCACCGGACCACAGGGTGTATGCCTGTTTCCCCTCTTCCACCCGGCGACAGAAAACGTGGGACGGTTGTTGCAGGCATTGGCGGTTAATCCAAACCGCTGGTTTGGACGTCCGGTTTACCTGGCAATCCGCTCCTACCAGGAATGGTTGACGCACTTTCTTGAGGAGATGGAAGCACTGGTATCCCCCCGGCAGGCTTTATTGGTAAAATACCTGGCTGTGGCAAGTAAAGTTGCAGAAACAAAAGAAGCATTTGCCCACCAGAATATGATGGATAAAGGCTGGGTGGGTCCGGCGACATCGATTAGAAATTTGCATTTGCGTCCGATGGAACGGATCACCAGTCGTGAAATTGACAGGTTGGTATGACACAACGCAGAATTACAGATGATTTACATGTATTAATGGGGGTGCTGCCCCCGAATATTATCAAAGCAATAGCTG
>CALMHE010000419.1 GCA_937863865.1 uncultured Anaerolineaceae bacterium
GTTAAAAGGCTGGTGATTCATCCCGCCTCCTTTCATGTGCAGTTGCTGGATGGGCAGCCTGCCAGAGTTGTCCAATGGTTTGTCTAGCCCGATGTAACCGGCTTTTTACCGCACTGACAGTCAAATTAAGTGATTGGGCGATTTCAACCTCCGAAAAATCATACCAGTAACGTAAAACAATGGCTGCACGGTCTTGTGGTTTCAATCGATCCAGGAGTGTGCGGAGAGCAGCTGCCTCCTGGGATTGGCTTGCGGTTTGTTCCGGGTTGGGGGAGGGGTCCGGGGAAGTATCCTCAACGTATCCTTCAAGAGGCATGACATTGACGCGATGTTTACGATGCTGATCGATGCAATAATGAGCTGCAATGGATAAGAGCCAGGTGATGAATGAACGCTTGGGATCATAGCGATGCATATTGCGATATGCCCGCCAGAATGTTTCCTGGGCGGCATCTTCCGCCTCCTGGGGGGAACCCAGCATCCGGTAGCATAAGTTATACACCGGTGTCTCATAATGTTCCACCAGATGGGTAAAGGCTTCATCATTACCTTGCAATGCCAGAGGCAGCCATTCGCTCTCAGGAATATTCACAATGCTCCTCGTATCTTACATAAACATATACGCAAGTTAGATGAATGAGTTGCAGGTTGAAAATTAGTGTGTACGGTGATTTTCCAGAGCGTATTTAATTTCAGCTTGGAATCACGGAACCTATCAGGAATTTCTGATATCAACTATTGAAAACGATTTCTTCCTTGCCGGCAAGCCGCTCCTGGATCCGGGCGATCACCTGGTCAAGGTGGCGGGGTCTGTGAACAAAATTCAGATTGTCTGAACGGATGGTCAGAACGGGGCACAGGTCGAACACCCGAATCCATTCCTCATAATAGGAATCCAACAGTTCAAGGTACTCGGGTGTGATTGTGTTTTCAATGGCTCTGCCGCGTGATCGGATCCGTTTGATGAGCAATGAGACTGGAGCCTTGAGGTAAATCAGCAATGATGGAGATGGCAGTTTTTTGATGAGGACATTGAACAATTGCTGATAAGTTTGATAATCACGTTCGCTGATATTGCCCATGGAATGCAAAGCGCGGGCAAAAATATGAGCATCTTCGTAGATGCTGCGGTCAATGATGGCAAAACGGGGATCCGCCGCCATTTCCAGGTGTTGATCGGCACGATGTCCCAGGAAATAAACCTGGAGGTGAAAGGACCACTGTCGCATATCTGCATAGAAATCCGGCAGGTAAGGATTGTCCGCCACGCTTTCATACGCGGTCCGCCAGCCCATCCGCTCGCCCAGTCGTTCCGTGAGGGATGTTTTCCCAGCGCCAATGTTTCCAGCCACAAGAATGAGTCGTTTCATGTTTTTAGAAGGTCCAGGAGTATAAGATGATGTTTTGATTGTATCTCATTGTATTCCTGTTTACTACTTAATGTTGGGATGAATATTTACGCTAAAATTGAAAAGGAAGCATTCAATGCCCATTGGATGTGATTATTATGATAGGAGAATATCATGTGTGATACCTTTGTTGTCATGCCGGATGTCACCCGGGATGGCTCCATCATTTTTGGCAAGAATTCGGATCGAGAACCCAATGAAGCCCAGACAATTGAATTGATCCCAGCCATGGATCATTCAACAGGAAGCCGGGTAAGATGCACCTACATTGATATTCCACAAGTGGAACATACTTATTCAACCCTGCTTTCGAAGCCATATTGGATGTGGGGGGCGGAAATGGGTGCCAATGAGAAAGGGGTTGTAATTGGCAATGAGGCAGTCTTTACCCGTCTGCCAGCTGCCAGGGTTCCTGCGTTATTGGGTATGGATATGATCCGGTTGGGTTTGGAACGGGCTGCCACAGCGCACGAAGCCCTGCATGTTATCATTAACCTTTTGGAAACTCATGGGCAGGGTGGAAATTGCAGTTCCACGACTTCTTTGTATTACAACAACAGCTTCATCATTGCTGATGCCAGTGAGGCATGGGTATTGGAAACTGTCGGGAAGGAATGGGCGGCAGTGAAGGTGAAGAGAGGAGTGCGTTCGATATCCAACGCCATTACCATCAGCAATGAATGGGATTTGTGTTCCAATGATCTTGTATCAACAGCGATTAAGAAGGGTTGGTGCAAGAAGGCTGAGGATTTTAATTTTGGTAGGCATTATTCAGATTTTTTGTTCACAACTTTTTCGGATGCGCATAGCCGTCAGAGGTGTACAACTCAATTACTTGAATCCTCGAATGAGGTGGATATACCTTTTGCCATGAAAGTTCTGCGGTCTCATGGCTTATCCAGTAATGATGATTGGTCTCCGGATAAAGCCATTTTTGGGGCAACTGTCTGCTGCCACGAAGGTTTTGGACCTGTCAGGATCAGTCAGACGACCGGTTCCATGGTCAGCAGGCTGCGGGTGGGGGAGGAGCCGGTCCACTGGATAACCGGAACAAGTGCCCCTTGCCTGGGCTTGTTTAAACCAGTCTGGATCTCCAGCGGGCTGCCTGACCTGGGACCAGCACCGACTGAAAAATATAATCCTGACAGCCTTTGGTGGAAGCATGAACGCCTCCATCTATTATCACTGATGAATTATCAAAAATACCTCAATCTTTACAGGTCAGAGCGTGATGCGCTGGAATCCCGGTTCCTGCAGGAAGCAGAAGCTGGACCTTCATTGGAAATCAGCCAGGACTGTTTTCGGGCAGAAGAAGAAGCCCGCGAACAATGGTATGAGTGGGCGCGCCAGGCAGGGATTAAAAATACAGCGAGGTTTTATTTTAAAAACACCTGGGCTGGATTTAACCGCTCAGCAGGAATGCCGGAGGATTAACACTCACTGTACCCGCAGGCGTAGCATTTTCGACAGCCTTCCTCGTTGACGACTGCCGCAACACCACATTCGGGGCACAAATCTCCAATTTTTAAGGGTGGTTGTTCTGTTACGCTGACGGCATCATTTCTGCGGTTTTCATCCAGGTCATTGTGCTGCTGGATGAGAGGTGGTTCCTGCATGTGAGAAATCCGCACTGTACGATCACGCAGGTACTCCTCCAGGATTTGCGCCACACCATCCGGCAGGGAACGCACCCGGTTGGGTCCAAAGCCCAGCGGACGTCCGCCGCCAATGCCGGACAGCTGGTTGGCAGCCTCCTCCAGACGATCACTGGGTTCAATCGGCGACACCATTCTTAAGATATAAGAAAGCAACCTGCCTATCGCTTCTGAAACAGCAGCCGTATCCGAACCGGCTTTGGCGGTGTTGATAAAAACCTCAAAAGGTTGGCTGCCGCCATTTTCATTGATGGTGATAAATGTTTTTCCAAGAGGTGTGTTCAATGAAAATGTAAAACCAGGCAAGAAGCGTGGGCGGGGTTTCTTACTTTCAGTCCAGATGGTGAGCTGCCCGGTTTTTTCATCCTCTTCCCAAACCTTGTAAGGCTGGATGAATTCATCACCCTCCTGTTTCTTTGACACCGTGGCACGGGTTTCCAACACAACCTTCTCACGTGATCCGGTAATATAGACCGTGATGCCCTTGCAGCCCAGCTTCCAGGCAAGCAGATAAGCAAGCGCCACATCCTCTTCGGTGGCATCTGCCGGGAAGTTGATCGTTTTGGACATACTGTTGTCCACGAATGCCTGCAGGACCGCCTGAGTGCGGACATGCTCTTCGGAAGTAATATCCGCCGAGACGGCAAATATGTCCTTGATGGATTGGGGTACTTCTGCAATATTCTGACAGGAACCATCCTGCATGACCCGATCAAAAATGATATGGCGTTCCTGTTCATTTACCCCAGCTTCAATCAATGCCTGCTCAAATAAAGGGCTGGCATATGTCAATTGGAGGTCCCTGCCATTGTCATTGACGTGACGAATATAAGCGAGGGCAAACACAGGCTCGCATCCGTAACCTTCACACCCGGCAACCGTGGCGATGGTGCCCGTGGGGGCTATGGTTGTCTGGGCGGCATTGCGGATGCCGTGTTTTAACAGGTCTCTGGATATTTCCCCCCAATCGATGGAAGGTCGACCCCAATCGGCTTCATACGCCACCAGTGGTTGTGGTGGCTGCCATACAAGTTTGGCGGGATCATAGATACTACCGGCAATGGATGGAAATGCTCCACGTTCAACAGCCAGATCAATACTGGTGCGGACCGACCAATAGCGTACATATTCCATAACCTGGGAGGTAAATTCCAAGCCCTGTTCGGAACCATACCGGACACCCACATGATACATGATGTCAGCCAATCCCATAATGCCCAAACCAATCCGGCGGGCATTCAGGGCAGCTTCCTTCAGCATCGGTACAGCTGGAACGTACTGGTTGGCATCCACGACATCATCCAGGAAGCGAACCGCAAGTACGACATCATGCTTTAATTTCTCCCAATCCACAGTGTGGTCAGCTCCGGCATGTGTGGATAGATTGACCGAACCCAGGCAGCAATTTTCATATGGACCCAGCCATTGTTCACCGCAAGGATTGGTGGCTTCCAAAGCATAGAGATGGGGTACGGGGTTGGAACGGTTGGCAGTATCCAGGAACAACATGCCAGGTTCACCATTATGATGTGCCTGGCGGACAATGGCTTCAAAGAGGCTGCGGGCATGGACACGCTTGTGGACTTTGATGGGAATCCCGGTGGCTTCAGCCTGTTCCAATGTGCCTTCAAATCCACGATACTTGGGGTGTTTTACATCCGGGAAACGCAATTCCCATATTTCATCATTTTCAACGGCTTGCATAAATGCATCCGTGATGCCGACAGAGATGTTAAAATTGGTTATTTGATTTTCGTTGGTTTTACAGGTAATAAATTCTTCAATATCTGGATGATCGACCCGCAACACAGCCATGTTTGCTCCGCGGCGTGATCCTCCCTGGGCGACTTCTCCAAAAGCATGATCATATACTCTTAAAAAACCAACCGGTCCGGTTGCCTGACCGGACGAGGATTTTACCAGGCTCCCCTTGGGACGCAAACGGGAGAATGAAAATCCATTTCCACCCCCGGTTTGCTGAATGAGAGCTGCATTGCGGAGGGTGGAAAATATTCCGCTGGGCAATCG
>CALMHE010000420.1 GCA_937863865.1 uncultured Anaerolineaceae bacterium
ACCTTGGGCGGGGTTGTGATCTCATACTTCTCCATGTACGGGAAAAGCAGATTTTCCTTGCGGCTGTAATGCTTGTCGATACTGTAAAGGTTTTGAACCTGCGTCAGAAGGTTTTGGAGGTTTTCTTCGGATTTGTCATTGCGCCAGGCTTCCATGGATTTTCTCAGAACACCTGTCAGGAAGTCTTCAATGGCGCGGCTGATGTGGTGGTTACAGATGGATTCACCGGAAATATTTTATTAAAATCCAGCGAGGCAGTGGCAAAATTTTTGTTGGAATTAATCAAGCAACAACTTACCGCCACACCGCTTGCGAAATTAGCCGGAGCAATGGTAAAGCCATTTTTAAAAAACATCCGAAAAATCATGGATCCGGCTGAAGTCGGAGCTGCACCTCTTCTGGGAGTGAATGGATTGGTCATGATTGGTCATGGCAGATCTGACGCTCGCGCCCTTGTCAGCGCCATCAAGACTGCTCACCTCCTGGTTCAGGCAGACTTACTTGCCGCGATGCAATCAGCCATACAGGAACGCTTGTCTCAGGTAAGGACCAAATAAACAAATATTTTAGTTTGGATTAGGTGGAAAACTCATGCGAATAATTATTAATGAACCCAAAATTAGACGAAACCGGAAGATGGGACAATTTATAACCATAGGCAGCCTTGTAATTCTTGGCGCCGGTTTATTTATCTCGTTTTCAAAGCCGGAAATGTTTTATTATTCCCTTTTAGCGCTCATTATGGGTTTTATCCTTTCCCAGGTCGGGTTATATTATGGCAATCGCTGGGGTCGTTCTCCCAGATTGGATGAGGAACTGACCGCTGCATTAAAGGGACTGGATGATCGTTATTCACTGTATCATTACACTACAGACATTCCCCATCTTTTAACCGGACCTGCTGGCGTATGGATTCTTGCCCCATATCCCCAAACCGGAATGATCACATACAACTCTGAAAAAAAACGTTGGGTTCAAAAAGGCGGGAATTGGTACATGAAAACATTTGCCCAGGAAGGGCTTGGGCGACCGGATCTGGATATCAAGGATTTACAAGCCACAACTGAAAAATATTTACATCGGATTCTTGGTGCAGAGGAAGAATTACCCCAAATTCATACCGCTCTGGTGTTTACGAATAAAAAAGCCACAATTGATGCCCCCAATGCACCAATACCCACGATGGATATTGGTAAATTAAAAGATTTTATCCGCAGGAAATCCAAAGAAAACAGTATGCAACTGTCTGAAATTAATCGATTGTCAGATGCATTACCT
>CALMHE010000421.1 GCA_937863865.1 uncultured Anaerolineaceae bacterium
TCTCGGCGATTATCGCCTGTCTCGCCTGCTCGGACGCCGACTCCGGCTCGGCGAACAGGACGCTCGCCCTGACGGCGTCGCCGTCCTCCGCCGCCATCTGCAGCTCCTTCGCTCGCCCGCTCATCAGGGAGGCGCATGCGTTTCCGGCCGCCCCCTTGATGGAGTGGGCGGTCCGCGCCGCTCCTTCGAGGTCTCCTCTCTCCAGCTCCGCGCGAAGCCTGCCGATGTCCTCCGGCGTGCCCCAGCGGGCCTGCGGCAGCCACATCGGCGCCCGGCTCATCGACTCGCAGCCGCCCGCGAGCGCGACCCGTGCCTCGCCGGTCTGAATGCTCTGACAGGCCGAGACGATCGCCTGCGCGCCACTGCCGCAGAGCCGGTTGACGGTGACGCCGCCGACCGAGTCGGGGAGACCTGCAAGGAGCGCGGCAAAGCGCGCCACGTTGCGGTTGTCCTCGCCCGCCTGGTTGGCGCAGCCCAGGTAAACCTCGTCAATGAGGGCGGGGTCCAGTTGATTGCGTTCCACAATGGAGCGGATGACCAGCGCCGCCAGGTCGTCGGGGCGGACGGCGGCAAGAGCGCCGCCCAGCGCACCGATGGGGGTGCGGATGGCATCCACAAGTACAGCTTCGGTCATAAGGATTCCTCCAGACAGGGATTGATGCCCCCATTCTACCACCGATGGGGTTGGGAGGATGGGGGGGTAAAAGGTGGAATAACCAGGCGAGGGATAATGGGCAGCCTGCAAGCTTGCCCAAAGAGGTGACCTGGTATATGATTGTTAATGTAAACAATCAGTGGGAACTTCCCTTGAAACGAACCAATCCAGATGCTCAGCGAAGCCGATACTCGATCCAAACTCATTGATCCTGCGCTCCATGCCTGCGGGTGGACAGAGGATTTATTGCGCCGGGAAGAATCCGCAGGCGGCATTGAGATCCGCAACGGACGTGCCAGGCGCCGCGCCAAGGGACGAATTGATTACACATTGCGGATCAAGGTCAATGCTTCCTCCCAGCCGGTGGCAGTGGCATTGATTGAAGCCAAAGCGGAACACCTACCACCTAATCATGGGCTGGAACAGGCAAAACTGTATGCTGAAAGCAAACGCTTGAATGTGCCATTCGTCTATGCCACCAACGGGCATCTGTTCGTGGAATATGACCGGTCCACCGGCTTGACCACCAGACCACGTCCGCTTACAGAATTTCCAACTCCTGGCGAACTGCGCCAGCGATATGAGGGATGCATGGGATTCTCACTGGAGGATCCTGTCGCCCGCCCACTGCTGGCACCATACCCGGGTGGTGAAGCCACCCGCCGGTATTATCAGGATGCAGCGATACGTTCCGTACTGGAAAAAATAGCCCGCACCATGAAAGTGGGTGAATCTCCGCGCGCCCTGCTCTCCCTGGCGACCGGTGCAGGCAAGACGTTTATTGCCGTCAACCTGCTCCGCCGGATTGCTGCTGCCGGACAGCTTCGCCGGGCGTTGTTTATTTGTGATCGCGATGAATTACGCAGCCAGGCATTGGGAGCCTTCCATAATGCTTTTGGCGCTGATGCTGCCGAGGTGACCGGAAACAACCCCCAAAAGAACGCCCGGATCTTGATTGCCACCTATCAAACATTGGGGGTCGCCACAGAAGAAAGCGATGCCAGCTTCCTGATTGAAAATTACCCCATCAACTATTTCAGCCATATCATTATTGATGAATGCCATCGCTCTGCCTGGGGAAAATGGCAGCAAGTGCTCACCCGCAATTCAGATGCCATTCAGATTGGTCTGACTGCCACTCCGCGCCAGTTGACTGGCGTAAATCCTGAGGATTATCCCGCAGACCAGCAGATTACCGCCGATAACTATCATTATTTTGGTGAACCGGTTTATGAGTATGATCTGGCACAGGGAATTGAAGATGGTTACCTGGCAGCCTGCGAAATCATCCGGCGGGATATTTTTCTGGATCAGAAGATCAAGAATGAACGCGAAACCGGGATTAAAAAGGAAGACCTGGAAGGAAAAACGATCCGTGATGCGACCTCTGGTACAGTCTATTCCCTGGCAGAAATTCGGGCGCATTACAATGCCGAATCGTTTGAAGACCTGATTCAACTGCCCGACCGCGTACAGGCAATGGTGCATGACCTCTTTGAGCTTCTGCTGGCTTCCGGCGGACCGGAGCAGAAGACAATCATTTTCTGCGCCCGGGATACACATGCGGACGACGTGGCGGTAGCCATGAACAACCGCTATATTGACTGGTGCAGGCAGCAGGGGCACTCCCCAGCCCCGCATTATGCTTTTAAATGCACCGCTGCCAGCAGCGGTAATGATTTCCTGCCGGACTTGCGCGGGCTGGAGCGGGATTATTTTATCGCCACCACTGTGGAACTGCTGACTACAGGCGTTGATGTGCCCATTGTGCGGAATATCGTCTTTTTCAAATATGTCCAATCTCCCATTGCTTTTTACCAGATGGTCGGCAGGGGGACGCGCATCCACTCCCCCAGCGGAAAATTGATGTTCCGTGTGTATGATTACACCAATGCCACCCGCCTTTTTGGTGCCAAATTTCTCACCAGTGCTCCGGTTCAAAGCGCACCTTCCAAAGAGGATGGGGGAGGGAAACCGGAGCGTAAACCGCTGGAGGTGGAAGGATTTGAGGTGTGGGTGACTCCTGCCGGACGGTATATCCTGACCATTGTGGACGGGAAAACCGTGCCGATGACGGTGGAGGATTATCAACAGGTTCTGGCTGGAAAACTGGTCAGCCTGGCACCCACGTTGGAGGAATTCCGCCGCCGTTGGATTCAACCAGGTTTACGTCAGGAATTGCTGGCATCCCTGCCGGATGCCGCCCGCTCGGCTGAACTGGTGCGCACCCTGGCAGATATGACGGATTTTGATCTTTATGATGTGCTGGCGGAATTGGGATACGGCATGGCACCGCGCACCCGCCGCGAGCGTGCAGCCGCTTTTGCTTATAAACATGCCTTCTGGCTTGCAGGTCTGCCACTGAAAACTGCCGCCACGCTGCGTGCCCTGGCGGAACAGTTCGCCGCCGCCGGGACGGATGCCCTCGAAAATCCAAATATTTTCAACACGCCTGCTGTACGCCGCGCCGGAGGATTGGCCGCGCTGCAGGCGTTGGGTATGCCCGACCAGGTGATTCTGGATACCAGGAACAGGATTTTTGCTGCGTAAATAGGTGCAACCTTGGAAATACAGGAGAACATGGATATTTTTGCTGTGTCAATTCGGGTAGGGGTGGATGGTCGGGTTGTCGGGACGTATGATTGTTTTGATGGGGTGTATGTAGGGGCGTATTGCCATACGCCCCCACATAAACGTATACATCATTTCCATACACCCCCATATGACGGCACACATCATCGCCATACGCCTGTGGGGATGAATGATTGGCGTCGTTTTGCGGGAGCGCATGGTCGGGTTGTCGGGACGTATGGTTGTTTCGTCGCGGCGCGTGATTGTTTTGATGGGGTGTATGTAGTGGGGGCGTATTGCCATACGCCCCCACACAAACGCGTACATCATTTCTGTACGCCTGCGGGGATGGGAGGAACGAATGGATAAACCGTTACCGGCGGGCTGGCGCTGGACACCGGCTTGTTGGCGGCGATTCAGGAAGATATGATTGCCGAGAAGGTGACGGTCACCGCTCGCTCGCACCCCGATTCGATCTACGCTGGCGCCATTGGCGCTGCCCTGTGGGGCGCCTTCAGGCACGGCAAGCTGGCGGAGTTGGAGGGCGCGGTGGCCGCCTGACCCGTTTCAAGATACACGACAACCCCAGAGGAAGAACGACATGGCCCTGATCATCACCGAAGACTGCACCGCCTGCGACGCCTGCCGCCCAGTCTGCCCCAACGAAGCCATCGCCACCGGCGACCCGCTGTACGTGATCGACCCGCTGCGCTGCACCGAATGCGTGGGCGCCGAGGACGAGCCGCAGTGCAAGCTGGTCTGCCCGGCCGACTGCATCATTCAGCATCCCGACTTTGTCGAGTCGCCTGACGAACTACAGGCCAAGTACGAGGCGCTGCGCGCCTAGTCTGCTATCAGGCATATAGCGCTTCGGGCTCGCGGCATGCGTGCGGCGGCGTGGGCGCTACGCGTGCAAACGCCTCCAAGGCGTCCAGCGGACTGGACGTGCCGCCTGCCGCAACCTTGAGCACGTGGGTGTAGATCATCGTGGTTTCGACGTTGGCGTGGCCGAGCAGCGCCTGGACGGTGCGGATGTCCTGTCCGGCTTCCAGCAGATGCGTCGCGAAGCTGTGCCGGAAGCAGTGCGGCGTGAATCGGATCGTCAGCCCCGCCTCCTTGACGGCATCGCGC
>CALMHE010000422.1 GCA_937863865.1 uncultured Anaerolineaceae bacterium
GAATAAGGAGAAAGGAGCAGCAAACCTCCCATCTTCTTGACATTATTAGTTAATGGAATGTACATTAAGTTTCCAATATCAGTTAATTGGATCACTTCGCCAATTGCGGACAATTCTACAGTCCGGGCATCTTTTGAAGTTATCCTGAGTGGTTTGAGCAGTTGAATGGAATTTGATAATGTGGGGATTTTATGATGATCCAACGATGCACCTGGAATTATTTCCTCCCGGATGAGGTCAAATCCCGATTGCAGGATAACCTGTCCAAACATATCGGGCGGAGTCACCAATAAACAAATGTCTGCAACCAATGTTCGGGCGACTGCCTGCGTAACGGAATTAGCAATATCTTCAGGCTTTCGCTGTGATGCAAGTTCCATCCAGGATTGAAGGGTTCTTTCATCAATTGGATTTTGGCACCCTTGAACGGCTGGATGCTCAGAACTGGTTTGTAAATCGGGTTGTTTACGCGGAATTGGAATAATCACCCGCTTTGCCAGGGTTGGAAGAAGAGGAAAAGCACATATTTGCGCCAATCTGACGGCACTTGCGAAATTTCCATCCAATTGCGGTGAAACCATGTGGGCAATTGTGCCGATAAATAAAATTGCAAAAAAACCAATGCCCACACCCCAAACATGGAATTTTTTAAATAAAAGAATCGCAATTCCAACAAATAAAATCAGAGCTGAACTACCTTGCCATGCAGTATCCAACCAGGTCTGATTGAACTTAAGGATGTCTGCTGAACCTGTCCATACGGTGATGGTAAATACTGCCGCGATGATAATTATGATATTTAGTAAAAAATGAAGGATATCCATGGTTCGGGTTGGGTTTGGGTAACACCATAACCAGACCAACCAGAGTGATGTTAAAGTCATAATCCCGCGGTCCAAAGGGGGCAGCAAAATTTCAGGGTTGGTCAGCCCCTGGGCTGCCAGTCCACTGGATATAAATAAAATCACTTGTCCCATAAGCAGGACAGAAAAACCAAGGATCAGCCGGTTACCATCACTGGTCTTGAAATTGACATTAATCAAGGCTATTTGAAGTGCCGACATGATGGAAAATGCCAGCACCAGGTGGTAAATAATATTTCCGGGATATGTCACGAGCAGGTTGAGGATTTGATTTATTGGAATGTTCATGCCTAAAGTTCCGTTTTTTTAATTATAGCATGGTCATGATAATGAGTAGAAAAAGGGATCTGCAAAGGTTGACAAATGGTGAATATCCATTAAAATACAAACGCTTAAGCCGAAGTGGCGGAATTGGCAGACGCGCTACGTTCAGGGCGTAGTGGGCGCAACGCTCGTGAGGGTTCAAATCCCTCCTTCGGCACTCACCCCCGGTTATACCGGGGGTTTTCCGTATCTTATAACCGGCATAATAACTGCAACTTAAAGTAAATAAGGATAATCCAATCAATTTTCATCATATTGCTTGTGTCCTTTTTCCGAATGAGGTAAGATATGGATATGAAAAAATTGGTGATGGATAAAAAGCGCATCATAATTATCGGAACAATCATCATTCTTTTTCTATTAATGATCGATTTAAATAACCGGATTACAATAAAAAATAGATTAAGCGCTGAGCGGGATCAAATGGGTACCCAGGTGGCGAATCTCCAGGCGACAGCGACGATGATGCATACCCAGATTGGGTTCGCGACATCGGAAGCAGCGGTTGATATTTGGGCAAGAGAAAAAGGTCATTATATACAACCGGGTGATCAATTAATTATTCCCTTACCACCCCAGGGAAGTACCCAGGTTCCTGTATTTATACCGACACCGACCGCCCTGGTCGTTGAACATTGGGAAGTATGGTGGGCTTTATTTTTTGGGGAATGAAATTTAAATATTAAATATTATGTTGATCAGATG
>CALMHE010000423.1 GCA_937863865.1 uncultured Anaerolineaceae bacterium
CTTCAAAGGGGGAACGTTTTTCCAGGTCCACCAGGAAGGCTTTCAATCCATTTTCTGTCCGGGATGCCATCTGTAAAACCCCCACAGACAACCCCAGCGCATTATAAATTTGAGCCATCCAGCGGGCATGAAAACGTGCCAGGAAATCATTAACCGTAACCACGTGTACACCCCTGCCGGTCAAAGCATTGAGATAGACCGGCAATGTCGCCATCAGGGTTTTCCCCTCACCAGTGCGCATTTCAGCGATCTTGCCTTCGTGCAGGGTCATGGCGCCAATCAACTGGACATCGTAGGGTCGTTGTCCAATCATGCGCTTGCTGACCTCACGCACCACGGCAAAAGCTTCCGGCATGATGTCGGATAAGGTCTCACCTTCGGCTAATCGTTGGCGGAAAGCTGGCGTTTGTTCTGCCAGTTGATCATCCTCATATTGCTCAAATTGTTCCTCGAGATCGTTAATCTGAGCAACAATTTCCATATATCGTTTTAACATACGTCCTTGCGGGTCTCCCCCCAGGAAGCGGGCTATCCTTTGTAGCATAATTAAATCCCTTTCTTGGGAAGAAATTATAGCATGAGTGACCCCGGAGAGGGATGGGGTATCATATCCAGTGGAAGTTATTTTTGGGTTTATAACCTCAAGCGAAACCATTGCCTGTCCGGGGGATAAACCGCCATTATTTTCAATGCCATCTGGTTTAAAACAAAATAATCAGCAGCAGGGTTATAATTTTCTACCTTTTTACCAAATCAATCAACGCGGGGAGAAGAACAACCCATTTACATGGATGTTTTAACCGTCACAAGTATTCACATCCTTGTGACGGTTATGTTTAACCCATATTCAATTGTTTTCCAAATATTACGGAAATATTCCAGTTTACTCAAATGTGGATTGGTTGACCGGAAACTCCGTGGGCGGCTTCCATTAATACCTCACTGAGCGTGGGATGGGCATGAACATTCCGCGCAATATCATCCGCAGTTAATTCCATCCTCTGCGCCAGTGTAAGTTCCGGCAGAAGTTCAGATACTTCCGGACCAATCAGATGGGCTCCGAGAATTTCATCACTCTTCGCATCAGAGATAATTTTTACAAACCCGGCATAATCACCCAATCCCAGTGCCTTGCCATTGGGTTGGAAGGGAAAACGACCGATCTTCAGCTCATATCCAGCTTCAATTGCCTGTGCTTCGGTTAAACCAAAGGAAGCCACCTGGGGCTGGCAGTAGGTTGCCCGCGGCATCATCCGGTAATCCAGTTTCACTGTTTCAACCCCAGCGATATTCTCAGCGCATACAATCCCCTGCGACGAGGCAACATGCGCCAGCAGAAGTTGACCGGTTACATCTCCGATCGCCCAAATTCCCGGCACATTGGTTGCCATTCGTTCATCCACCTGGATAAATTTACGATTGGATAATTCAACACCCAATTCCTCCAACCCCAGGTCGGCAGAATTGGGTTTGAATCCGATCGCCACCAAGGTCTGTTCAGCTTCCAGAACCTGTTGCGCATCACCTTCCCCCACGGTTACACGCACCCCGGTCTCAGTGGTTTCCACCTTTTGGACGCGAGTTCCGGTCAGCAGTTTAATACCGCGCCGGGTGAATGCCCGGGCTAACTCGTTGCTGACTTCTTCATCTTCCAATGGCAGGATCCGGGGCAGCATTTCGACAATGGTCACTTCTGTGCCATAAGAACTCCAGACGGTGGCAAATTCCATGCCAATGGCGCCGGCACCAATAATGATGACTGAAGCCGGTCGTTTATCCTGGAGAATGGCTTCCAGATATGTAAGTATCTTTTCACCATCCGCATTGACACCCGGGATCATTGCCGAGCGGGCACCGGTGGCTATGATCACATTGCGGGTCACCAATTCCTGTGCATTGCCATCGGCATCCAACACCACAACCCGATCCTTAGCCGCCAAACGTGCCACTCCCATATATTGATCAATGTTGTTCTTCTTCATTAACAAGCTTACACCCTTGGTCAATCGGTTGGACACCTGCCGGCTGCGCTTTACTGCGGCAGAATAATCGAGTTGCAAATTTTCAATGGAAATGCCAAATTCCCGGGTGCGCTCACGTAAAATATGTGCCAGTTCCGCATTCCTCAACAGGGATTTGGATGGGACACAACCTACATTAAGGCAAACCCCGCCCATCCATTGTTTTTCGACGATTGCAGTTTTCAAACCCAATTGGGACGCCCGGATTGCGGCAACATATCCCCCGGGACCTGCACCAATAACCACGACATCATATTCTGCCATTTATTTACTCCTTGTAGATAGTGCTCACATTATAATCAATACTGGATAAAGATTCATGGTTTCAGATTGGATAGGAATTCCTTCATCCATGCCAATCGTCTCACCGGCACTCGATCCGGTTCAAAAATTGTCCACATAAACGTCTCTGCAAAATCCTCTGCCACGCAAGTATTAGCATAAACACCTGATGGTGACCAGGATTCCTGTGGCGTGCACCGGATTACATAATCCTTGTGCGGGACAAAACGGGGAAAACAAGGTTTGGGATTTCCACCAACAGCCCTGATCATATGATCAGCCGCTCCCCCGCCTACAAATGTCGCTGGAATCATCCCACCCAGGCTGTTATCCAGCACATGTCCAAGTTCATGCACAATAAGCTGGATTCCGCCGATATGATACCGGGAGCCAAGACGCACCTGTGTCCAAGGGTAAACAAAACTTTTTTCCTTCAGGAAGGGTAATTTTCCCAGCCATCCAGGTCGGGTAAATACTGCCGGGAGGAAGGAATGAACCCATTCC
>CALMHE010000424.1 GCA_937863865.1 uncultured Anaerolineaceae bacterium
GGACCCGGTGCTGCTTTTCCCAGTTTTTCCCGGTCACGTTTTACGCTGCCGGTAACCCCGCCCGGCTGCGGATGCTCTGGCGCTGGCTGGAAGGGCAGTCCCCGCCTCCCACGCTCCGCCGGGAGGAACGCCGCGACCTGTTTGAGCCGCAGCCCGTGCCGGTTCTGGCGGTGCAGGTTTCCACCCCCGCCCGCCAGGAGACATTGTTTCAAGCCGCAGCGCGCCTCTTCCCGGACCTGACCTGGTATGATGCCGACCTGGCGCTGCCGCTGCGCCATGCCGCCCGCTGGAACACTTTTCCGCTTGCCCGCCTGCGCCTGGAGGCTTCTCCGCAGGGGATTGTGCAGGAACTGGAGGTGCAGTCCTCACCCTGGGAGATTGACCCGCCGCCGGCGCCGCTGCGCATTCTGCAGATGGAGCCGGATGACGATCCCGCCCATGCCCTGCCAAAATCATTGTACCTGCGCTGGCAGGGGGGGGACTGCCTGCTGAAGCTGGAGCCGCGCCGACCTCTGCTGGTCAACCTGACAGCAATCCTGCAACGCCTGAATCCTGATCTGCTGTTGACCACCTGGGGTGATACCTGGCTGCTGCCCTGGCTCATCCAGCAGACGGAAACGTTAAATCTGCCCCTTCCCCTCAGCCGCGACCCGGATCGCACGCCGCTTTACCGGGCGGAGCGCAGTTATATAGCATATGGACAGGTGGTGCACCGCGGCCAGCAGGTGATGCTCTACGGGCGCTGGCACCTGGATTGCTATAACGCCGTACTTTACAGCGACTACGATCTGGAGGGAGTGCTGGAGACGGCGCGGGTGACCTCGCAGCCGGTTCAACAGGCAGCCCGGCTTTCCCCTGGCAGCGGTATTTCCTCCATGCAAATTGTCACTGCACTGCGGGGGGATATCCTTGTCCCCTGGCGCAAGCAGCAGGTCGAGCAGCCCCGCACCGCACTGGATTTGCTTCACGCCGACCAGGGCGGGCTGGTTTATCAGCCCATCTGCGGATTGCATGCCAACGTGGCTGAACTGGATTTTGTTTCCATGTACCCGAGCATCATGGCGCATTTTAACATTTCACCCGAGACCAACGGGGATATCAATGCCAAGCCGGGCTTGATTCCACGCACATTATCCCCCCTGCTGGATAAACGGATTGAGTTGAAGAAGCAAATTGCAGCCCTTCCGCCCGGTGACCCGCGCCGCAAGCTCTTCAAAGCCCGCACTACAGCTCACAAGTGGCTGCTGGTGACCTGCTTTGGCTACCTGGGTTATAAAAATGCCCGGTTTGGGCGGATTGAGGCGCACCAGGATGTGACTGCCTGGAGCCGGGAGTGTCTGATCCTCGCCAAGGAAGCCGCCGAGGATGCCGGTTTCACCATCCTGCACATGTACGTGGACGGGCTGTGGGTGCAGCGTCCCGATGGATCGCCGCCGGGTGATTTGCAGCCGTTGTTGGATGAAATCACCGCCCGCACCGGTTTGCCGGTTGGGCTGGATGGGGTTTACCGCTGGGTGGCGTTCCTGCCTTCCCGTGTGGATTCACGGGTGCCGGTCCCAAACCGTTATTTTGGCGTCTTTGAGGATGGCACCATCAAGGTGCGGGGAATTGAAGCCCGGCGGCATGATTCACCCCCCTGGATTTCCGGTGTGCAAATGCATGTGCTGGAAATCTTGGCGCGCGCGCCGACTGCGGCTGACCTGCCGGCGTATACAGCCAGGGCACAGGCGTTTGTGGAGATGGAACTGCGCCGTTTGTACAACGGGCGCGTGCCGGTGGAGGAACTGGTGCTGCGGCAGAAGATGAGCCGGTTGGTGTCCGAATACCGTACCCCTTCACCGGCAGCGCGGGCAGCTGCCCAGCTGGAGGCTGCCGGCAAACCGCCGCTGCGCGCCGGGCAGTATGTCCGCTTTGTATATACGCGCGGTAAACCGGGGGTGCGTGCCTGGGATCTGCATGAACGTCCCGATCCCCGCACGCTGGACCTGGTGCGGTATGCAGAATTGTTGCGCCGGGCGGTGGAGTCGGTATTGGGCAGCATGCCGGTGGTGAAACAGGGGATTTTCCCGGCTGAATTGAATTTCACCGGCGTCATCCGGTCATCCAACCGGGTGAATACCAGCGCGATTACAGTGTCCGCCCATTCGTAATGGCTGGTGATTTATGAATGAAACCCATGGGTCAATCAGGCAAATATGGATTTGCGGACGGCATCCGCCAGGGCGCGAGCCCGTTGGGGTGCGCTGCCCATGTAATCCACCACACTTGCCAGCGAGGTAATTTCCGCTGCCGGCAGATACCGGGTGATTTCCTCATCCTGCTGAATGCGGCTTATCAGATCGTTGGGTTTGCCTGCCTGCACCTCTGTCCAGGCTGCCAGCGCATGTTCCCGCAGGCGCTCGTGCAAAACCTGGCGGTCTGCACCACGCCGGGCGGCAGCCATCATCACCCTTTCCGTGGCGGCAAAGGGTGCATAAATTTCCAGGTTGCGCCGGATGGCATTCGTATTCACCACCCATCCCTTCACAATCTTCAGGGCGGTGTTCAATAATTCATCAGCCGACAGGAAGGCTTCCGGTAGAAGCGTCCGGCGGTTGGCGGAATCATCCAGGGTG
>CALMHE010000425.1 GCA_937863865.1 uncultured Anaerolineaceae bacterium
GGTCAGACGCTTTGAGTGTCAACGTTGGCAACGGCAAGCGCCGTATCGCTATCGCTGAGGTCGCATACCCGGATGCCGTGAAAGCGTCCGACTATGCGACGGCGAAAGATTCGTCCTCGATGCTGGCCGATGCTCACGCCAAATGGAAGGCCGGGCGCGATGCCCGTCTCCTATCGAACCGTCCAGGTTTGTCTGCCCGTCAGGCTGTTACCGCCGCTTTCCACGCGGCCGATATTGCGCGTGGCGACATCCGCGAACAGATTGAAATTCTCGCGCACCACTGCCGCGCCGGTTTGATAGATGCCGACGCTGTGACGGGCGATGAGCGTGTTGGTGATGTTGGCGCTGCCGGCGCCCACGACTACTGCGCTATCGCTCGATGTTGTCGGGCTGGCGATGGTGGTGAAGATAACATCGACTGCGCCACCCGCGCCGGTCGCGCCAATTGCGTGAATATCTTTAAATTTATCCCCCCGAATCCCGCAGATTGACAGCATCCATGTTTGTGGTATCCTTAAACGCGCCCCCGGGCGGGTCCGGCGCGGCGGAAATCCTCAAACCCCGCCAGGTCCGAGAGGAAGCAGCGGTAAGGGGTCCCTTCCGGGTGCCGCCGGTAACCTGCCCGGGTGCACTTTATGCCACCTGACAAGACGCCATGACAGACACCCCACCCATTTGTGATTATGAAGGCTCCGACTACCAGGAAAGGTTCTGGGACAAAGGGGGACGAGCCTATGAAGATGCCGCCGAAGCCATAGCCATCCAGCGTTTAATGCCCAAATCGGGCAGGTTATTGCTGGAACTGGGTGCCGGCGCCGGGCGCAACACCCCGCGCTACCCCGGCTATGAACAGATTGTGCTGGTGGATTACTCCCGCACCCAGCTGGAGCAGGCGCGCGCCCGCCTGGGAGACAGCCCGCGCTACCGGTATGTGGCAGCGGATATCTATCACCTGCCGTTTAGCGATGGGCTTTTCGACGGCGCCACCATGATCCGCACCCTGCACCATCTTGCCCAGCCGCGCCAGGCGCTGGAGGGCATCCGCCGGGTGTTGCAACCGCGCGCCGCCTTCCTGCTGGAATTTGCCAACAAGCGCAATCTTAAAGCCGTCCTGCGCTACCTGCTCCGCCGCCAGACCTGGAATCCATTCACGCCGGAGCCGGTTGAGTTTGCCCCCCTGAATTTTGATTTTCAACCCGCCACTGTGCGCACCTGGCTGAAACTGAGTGGTTTTGCTGTGGATCGCCAGCTGACGGTCTCGCATTTCCGGGCGTCGCTGGTAAAGAAGGTGGTGCCGCACCGCCTGCTGGTCTGGCTGGACAGCCTGGCACAGCTCACAGGCGATCTGTGGCAGTTTTCACCCAGTGTATTTGTGGGAACCCGCGCCCTGGGGGATTCCCCCGCCGCCGCCAAACCGGGCGCATTCTTTCGCTGCCCCGCCTGCGGATACGATCCATTGCCGGACACACCACCTGAAATCCGCTGCCCGGCGTGCGGCTGGGTCTTCCCGGTGGAGGATGGAATTTACGATTTCCGCCTGCAGGGTTAGGTCAGCCTAACCGCCGGCGCGCAGCAGATTGCTGGATACGCCTTCCTCAAAGTGCAGGAATTTCTCGGTGGCTTGGTCAAGGTGGGAATAATGACCGCGGTAGCCGGCTGGCAGCAGCGCCGCCAGTTGAAACATCACCTCACCGAGCATCTGATCCAGATCGGAGCGGTTGGGCTGGGCATCATTCACCACCCGGAAGGGATTTCCCACCCGGATGTGCACCTCGGTGCGCAGCAGATGCGAGAAGTTCTGCTGGAAACGTTCAGCCCCGTAATATGCCACCGGCAGAACCGGTGCCCCTGATTTGATCGCCAGTAAAACCACCCCGGGATGTGCCTTTAACAGCCTGCCGTGGTTGCTGCGGGTGCCTTCCGGTGCCACCACCAGGATTTTCTCTTCCTGCAGCGCCTCCCTGGCTTTCAGGAATGCCTCCAGATCCGCCTCACCCCGCCGGATGGGAATGCCACCCCAGGTATCAAACAAAAAGCCGATAAAGGGATTGTCGAAGGTCTCCTTCTTGACCAGGGCAGCCATTGGACGGGGATAAAGGCTGGTGAATCCCACCGGTGCATCCAGGAAGTTAATATGGTTGACCATGATGATCAGCGGACCCTGGCTGGGGATGCGCGCGATTTCATCATCGTCCACCCGGCAGAGAAAACCGAGCAGACCGCGGATGGTAAACTGGACCGCCTGCGCCCGGAAAGTCATCTACATCACCAGTAAATCAAGTTGTGCGGGCAGAAGTTCAAGCGTCAACTGGTCACCCTCCTCACAGATCGTCTCACCATCCGCATGGACGGGGAGCGAACCAGCCACCGCCGTGGTGGTGATGGTTCGGGAACGAGCGAATCGCACTGCCCTGTCCACGCCCTGGGTGCCCTTCATGAATTTGGCAATCAAACCGAAGGTGCGGGGGATGGAAACATCCTCGACAATGCACAGGTCAAACAAACCGTCATCCGACTTGCTCTCCGGCGCCATAAAAAAACCGCCGCCCATGCGGATGCCGTTCATGATGGAGACCATCAGGCAGGACTGGGTGATGGTCTCATCGTCGAGCTTGATCTCGATCGTGGGAGCGTGGAAGTAAAGGAAGATGGTTCTAAGCGCCGCCACAATATAGGAGGGAAAACCGCTCAGACGTTTGAGCTTGAGGGCTTCGAACCCCACCACGGCGTCAAAGCCGATGCCCACCCCGTTGCCAAAAAAACGCCCCGCGGGGTACAGCCCGCCCCTGACATGACCGATGTCAATCCGCTTGCGTTTGTTCTGTACCAGCGCCTGGATGCCATCCTGCCAGGTGACCGCCGCTCCCATGCTGAAGGCAAAATCATTGCCGCGCCCCACTGGCAAGGCAGCGAGGGCAGCTTCACCCCGACCTTTCAGTTTGGCTGCCATCAACCCATTGATGACCTCATTCAGTGTGCCGTCACCGCCGGCAAACGCCACCACATCAAAACCGCTGGCGGCGCCTTCCTCCGCCAGTTCGGCGGCATGCCAGGGGCGTTCGGTGCGGACAATTTCACAATCCAGTCCGGCTTCCTGGACCGCCTGGGAAATCAGCGGCAGGGTTGATTCGCCGGTCCCTCGTCCGGCGACCGGATTCACAATGATCAGACAACGGGTCATTTTATGAATTCTCTTTTCAATGGATGATTTGGAAAATAACTGCACTTAACCCGGCGGGTGGTGCAGGTTGATTTTACTGTGTGAGGGGGATTTGTCAAGTGCGAAAGCCAGTCATATTTTAAATGCATGCCATCCATGACTTTCCGGGGAGGAAGGCATGGATGGGGTTCCCATCCGGGTCAGCGCCAGATGAGGTAGGTCTCGTGGGAACAGATCTCCTCCGGGGAGGGGATGTTCAGGCAGATTTCATAACCGATGATGGAGCCGTTGGGCAGGTCACGGTGCGCCGGGATGGTCACCACGGTCAAGCCCTCCTCGTTGGTGGGGACGCTGGTATAGGTCTGGTTGCTGAGATCCGGCAGTGTGAGCACTACGCTGGCTTCCACGTTTGCCACCGGGCGCTGGCTGGAACGGTTGAGCACTGTGATGTAAAGCAGCTGATCGGTTTTATCATCAATGCGCGGGTACGCCTCGCCCACCACCATCACCAGCCGGTCCGGCGTATAGGTGGAGCGGATGACCACGTTGGGTTCCAGGTCCGCCTGATTCTGGTAGTCGGAGCCCAACGCCACCATCTGCACCTGCAAATCCTGGGGGGCGGCGGGGGCAAATTCCAGCGAGTAGTTTTCAAAATTCTGGCGGTAGTGTTCAGCATCGTGGCGGTAGGGGACGGAAATGGGCGGACCGGAAATTTCCAATCCACCGTGGGCGGTGATGTAGTTGTAAAACACCCAGGGCACCGGGTAGCCAAGCTCACCATTGACCGCCACAAAGAGGTAAGTGTTGGGGTCAAACGCCTGGTTGGGCGTGGGTTCCGAGGTGATCAAGCCGAGCTGGCGGGAAATGGGGCGCAGCCGGACATCCTGCGGGGTATCCAGCGGGGCATAAACCACCGCATTTTCCAGCACCTGCTCCAGGCTGCCGTCGTCGGCAATGTAGGGTTGGGTCAGCGGTGAGCCCAGAACTGCCAGGTTCATCCCCCGCAGTGCATCCAGGAAGGGCTGCTCGGTGGGGATGGTCTTGGCGATGATTTCGCTCCCCAGGCGTGCCTGGTAGCGGCAGCTCATGTCGCAGCTGTAAACCCCGTAGGAAAGCAAATGCGCCGTGCCCGGGGGATCACTGTCAAGATGGTAAAAGCCCACATTCTCAAAGTACTGCTCCAGCCGACCGGCAGCGTCGTTATGGCGCGGCTGGCTGAGCGGGCGTCCCACAAACATGGACCCGAACAGCTTGTCATAAAGCATCACAAATTCAGGGTCGATGGAATAACCATCCACCACCCGGGCTTTCGAGGGATCCAGGTTGTAGTCGGGCGGATCGCTGATTTTCTCCTGGAATGCCAGACCCAGCGGGTAGAGGCTGATGCGGTTCAGGTCGATCGAATCCGGATCGAGGCAGATCAGGGCGGTTTCAAAATACTGGCAGCTTAGCTTCTCATAAGAAAAGAGATCTGTGATGGCAGGACCCAGGATGGATTCATTACCCAGGGTGGTGTAAATCTCCTGGAAGACGGTTGCCACCGGATAGGTGATCGGATTGCGCGAAGGAATGCTGGCAGGCTTGGCAGCCGGATCATTGCTCGACAATACCAATACCAGCAGAAGGGCTGCGAAAAGCCCCAGGAAAAATAACATCCCCAGGCAGCTATTCCGTGTCCTCATGGTTTTCCTTGTTTGCTTCAGCGAACATGAATTACACCCTTTTTAAAATTATGCACTTGCATGATAAAAGCTGAGAAAGAACAGATGAATTACACAAACCCAAACACTTAAATCAACAGGGGGTAGCAATAATTATACCAATGTTCAGAAAAAAGGCAACAGGTTTAAGCGACGAATTTTCCTATACGCAGAAATTAATGGGAATGATTGGGTAAAACTCATCCCCTTACCCAACGGAGTGAACCCGGCAGCAGCCGGTCGGAGCCGCATCGCTTGAATCGTTTTCCGAATACAAAATAAAAAAACCGCCGGATATCTCCGGCGGCGATTGGTGGGCGGTATAGGGCTCGAACCTACGACCTCCGCGATGTCAACGCGACGCTCTAACCAACTGAGCTAACCGCCCCTTGATTTGTATTATACCGTAAAAAATACCGATTTGACAATGGTGGTTTTTGGCGCGACCCTGCCCGGCTGGTCAAGCCCGCGGGGTCATCCCTGGGGAAAACCACCCCGATTGCAGGGGTCGGTTTCTCCATCCGGAAAAGCAATCACCTATTGGGATGCGGGCGGTCAGGAATAATCATTCCTCCTGGATTCCCTCCCAGGGGTACACCTCGGTGCCGATTGCAGCTTCACGCACTTTGGGGTCGCGGGAATACCATCCCCGGCGCTCCGGCGGGATTAATTCAGCAATCCGGCGCATCATCTCGTGCCCCAGCTCATCCATCTGCACCCGGCTGGAACGGTCGCGCACGTCCATCTTGAAGGGTCCAAACGGCTTGCCGATGCGCACAGTGGTTTTGACGCGTTTTTTGCCAATATTGGGGAACACCTCAGTGAATCCATCCAGACCGACCGGCACAATCAACGCGCCGGAGCGCGCCGCCAGCAGGGCTGCCCCCGGGCGCGGCGGACGCAACACATCCGCCCAGCTGCCACCCTCCGGAAAAATTGCCAGGACACCCTTCTGCTTCAATATTTCCTGCGCCATGTTCAAGCCATCCCGCGAGGATGCCCCCCGGCGGATGCCCACCACGCCATACAGCTTGCGGAAGGTGTCCGTCCAGCGGGGGGCGTTGGGCGCCTTGATGCCGCCGATGAACTCCAGCGGGTAGGGCAGCACACCGATGAAAACCACGGGGTCGAGGAAGCTGAAATGGTTGCCAACCAGCAATGCCGGACCATCCTTGGGCAGGTTTTGACGACCTTCCACCTGCACGTCCGCCAGGACGGCTAACCCGGCGCGGATGCCCAGCTTGAGCAGGGCGCGGATGCCCTGCCGCCGCGGGTAACGGATGGATATGGCTGCTTCAGTCATCGGTTATGCCTCCTCCTCGCTGCGGTGCCAGACCTTGACGGTGAAGAGCAAACCCATGCCAAGCAGCAGGAAGAGGATGATTGCCAGCAGCGCCAGCTTCAGACCGGACTGTTCAGCCGGCAGGGCTTCCAGCCCGCGACCGCTGTAGAAGTTCGTGAACCAGACGATCAGGATGCCAAAGAGGGTGGGTCCAATAAAGTTGGAAAGCTGGCTTGCCAGCGAGAATAAACCGTAGAACTCGGCGGCTTTTTCCTCCGGAGCAATCTGCCCCACTGCCGTGCGGCTTACCGATTGCACACCGGTGAGGGCAAAACCTGCCAGGGCTCCGATGATGTTGAATACGGTCAACGAGTCTGCCAAATAGAGCAGGGCAACCGTGCCGGTCATGAGCAGCAGCGACACCACCAGCACCGCCTTGCTGCCCCAGCGTCCCGCAGCCTTGCCAAACAGGTAGGCGCCAATGACGCTGGTGATCTGTACGATGATCATGAAGATGATCAACTGGGTCTGGTTGAGGGCAAAGAGGGTGGCGCCGATGATGGCGGCAAAATCCAGGGTAATCATGATGCCGTTGTTGAAAACCAGGTATGAAAACAGGAAACGGGCAAATGACTGGTACTTGCGGGCTGCCTTGAAGGTCTGCCACAGGCGTTTGAGGGATATGGAGAAGTAGTTTTCACCATGCGGCAGGGGTGTGGCTGTGGTGCGTTCCTTGACAAAGATGAAGAGCGGCGCGGTTGAAGCGGCATAAAAGACCGCAGTGACCAGGAAGGCGAAACGGATGACAAAGGTGCCGCCGACACCCATGATGAGTCCGAGCACAATCAACAGGCAGACAATTCCCCCCGCTGAACCGATTGCCCAGCCGTTTCCGGAGACCCGGCTCATATCCTCAGGCTCGGCAATGTCCGGCAGCAGGGCGTTGTAAAAAACCTGCCCGTTGCGGTAACCGACTTCGGCGAGGATAAAAAAGATCATGCCAGTGGCAATATCACCCGGCTGGACAAAGAAAAGCATGGCGGTAAAGAAACACGCCATGATGGTAAAAATGAAGAGAATTCGTTTCTTGGTCTGGGAGGAATCCGCCAGAGCGCCGAGGACGGGTGAGGTCAGACCGACGATCAGCATGGCAATGCCGACCGACAAGCCCCACAGCCGGGCACCATTTGCCCCGCCAACCACCTCAGATTTGAAGTATGCTGAATAGACCGCCAGCAGTACAACCGCGGCATAAGCGGAATTGCCGAAATCGTACATGTACCAGGCGCGGCGTTCGCGCTTTTCAATGGGAATTCTTTTCTTAACAGGAACCGCCTGCGTCTGCGAATTGGTAATATCCATCAAGGCACCTCGATGATGTAATGAAATGGGGGAAAAATCATAAGAATCTGGCTTATTTTACCAAACGAATCAAGGTTTAACCTGCCGGCGGGGGATTTTTCTAATCCGCAGTTTAATGTCCAGTTTTTCGGAGGGATTGATCAATGTATAAACCCCAATTTCGGGCGGAATATACTGTTAAGGCGTGGGCGTGAGGGTGGGTGTCGGTGTTAATGTTACGGTGGCGGTGGGTGCGGGAGTCGCTGTGGTCGTGGGGGTGGGCGTCCGGGTGACGGTGGGAGTTCGGGTGGGAGTGCCGGTATTGGTGGGCGTCGGTGAGACAACAAGCTGGAATTCATAAGTGAGGACCAGTTCTGAAAAAGGCTGCGGGGTAAGCACAAAATTCAGGGCATCCTGCAGACACTGCTTCAACGCCGGGCGCCGGGGCAGGAAAACATCCGCCGGCAGCGGTCCCTCAATGGTCCAGCGGGTGACCTCATCTCCCGGGCGGAGCTGAAACCAGGCAATCCGGTCCACATCCGCCATGCGTGCGGTCAGCGGAACCAGGCTGATAAGCTCATCCAGCGAGTAGTTGGTTTGAATCATCGCATGATATTTATGGTAAAACTCGGGCAGCCTTGCCAGGGTGCCGCCGGAAGCCAGCCGGGTGAGAAGCTGCTGTAAAACCGCCTGCTGGCGCAGCGCCCGCGCCAGTTCATCGTCCCCCTCGCGCCACTGGAGATAGCAGATCACCTGGGAACCGTTGAGGACGCGTCTGCCGGCGCCGATGCCTTTGCAGGCATGGGTGGGCACCGCCTCCAGGATGACGAGTTCCAGCCCGCCCAGATCATCAATGAAAGATGCCATGATGTCCTTGTAAATCAGCAGGTAGCGGCTGGGCTTTAATCCCAGGTTATATTCCAGGGCTGAAGCGAGGTTGCGGAAGTCCCCCAATGAGAAAGCGATGTTCAACCGCTGCATGGTATAGCCTGGCAGATAGCCAAAAAAATCCGGCGGTATGGAAATCAGGCTGGCGCGCGCCAGACGCGGGTGCAGGATGAGGAGGGAGATCGAATCCGTGCGACCGCTGAAAGGAGAGGTGCGGTCCATCCCCAGCAGGGCAATGATTTCCACCTCATCCGGGACCGCCAGACCGGTCAACGGGGGCGGGATGGGTGTGACGGGCGTCAGCACCGGTGCCAGGAAGCCCTCCCAGACCGCGCCGGCGGAGATGGGCGTGGGTGTTGTGCTGGCGGTTGGCTGCGGCGCTGCCGTACCGGTGGCGGTTAAGGTAAATATTGGGGTCGGGGTGACCACGGCAGGCAGGCGGGTACAGGCGGCAAGGAGGCTGAACAATGCCGTCAGCAGTAAGATTCCGGTCATCCAGCGGTGACTGTCCATGGGTTAAAAGATTATATCATCGCAGGGAAGTGCAGAATGATTGATGATATAATTTACCAGTTTCTCATTCATTCCTTACCCCCCCTGTGGAGTCTTACAATGAAATACACCTGCCTTATCCGTACTCTGTTGCGTGTACTTTTTGGCATTATTTTGTTCGCCGCCGCCCTGGGCGCAGCGGCAAATCAGCCTGTCCAGGCATCCCCCGCCGGCGACGGCTGGATACCGTTCACCCCTGGCGCTCAACCCGGTTCGCTTCCGGCGGTTCGCCTCCTGCATGCCACTGATTCCTCCCTCAGCCTGCTGGCGGAGATTCCGGGCGTGCAGTCCAGCCGGGGGGAAATAACCGGTACCGCCTATTCCATCCTGGGAGGTGAGGGATTCAATCCCTCCAGCGGGGTTGGCGCACCCAACCTGCCTGTCCTGCGCCGGGCGGTGGAAATCCCCCGCGGCGCGGCGGCTGTCATTGAAATCATCAATACAACCTCCACCCGGGTGAGCCTTGACGATCTGGGTTTGCCCGCGGAGATCATGCCGGTGCAGCCATCCCAGCCCAAGTGCGGCGAGCCGGTGGAACCCTGCCAGCCCGACGAATCCATTTATACTGTGAACGCCGATTATCCTGCCGGACCGGTGCGCATCATTGATGAATACACGGTGCGCGGGCATCGAGCGGTCATCGTGGAAATTACACCCGTGGCGTACAATCCCGCCAGCGGCATGTTGACCCTGTATTCCAGCATCCAATTTAACATCAGGCTGGAGGGCGGGGATCCCGAAGCCTCCGCTGCTGAAATACAGCGCCTGTATTCACCGGCATTTGATTCCATCCTGGCAGGGCAAATTCTCAACTACCAGCATGCCGACGCAGCCAAGACTGTTGAAAATTATTTGATCATCACCGCCGATGCATATCATTCCGGTCTGACGGACTTTGTCAGCATCAAACAGCAGCAGGGCTTCAATGTCACCCTGGCAACCCTGACAGATGTGGGCGGGACGACACCCGCAGCCATCAAAGCCTATATCACCACCCAGTATAACGGGGCATACCCGCCGGATTACCTCCTGCTGGTGGGCGATCACAACGACGGCGCTGACAGCCTGCCCGCCTGGCAGTTTCCCGGTTACAGCTATTACACTGATCTGTTCTACGGCACGATGGATGGCTCTTCGGATTACGTGCCCGATATTCACGTCGGGCGCTTTCCGGTGCGGGAAACCAGCCAGCTTGCCAATATGGTCAATAATGCCGTTTATTATGAAAATGATGTCACCGGGGCGGAGGATTGGGTGAAAAAAGCCGCCTTCCTGGCTTCCTCGGATAGTTCCTGGTACTGGATGGCGGAGGGAAGCCACAACTATGTGATCAACACCTACACACTGGGTCTGGGTTATACCGGAAACTTCCCGGTAAATCCCAACCCCGGCGGCGACAAATTGTATGCCATCACCTACGGCGCAGGCACCACGAATGTCCTGAATTCCATCAACGATGACCGGGTCATGGTCATTTATTCCGGTCATGGCAGTTCCACCAGCTGGGCAGGTCCCTCGCTGAACCAGAGCCAGGTGCGCAGCCTGACCGGCGTGATTTCGCCTTATGTGGCGGGTCATGCCTGCGTGACCTCGGACTTTACCACCAACGAATCCTTTGGCGATACCTGGGTCATCCAGGATGGCAAAGGCGGGCTCACCTACTTGGGCGCTAGCAACAACTCCTACTGGGACGAGGACGATGTGCTGGAACGGTCGATATTTGACACCCTCTACGCCGCCGGTCCTTCCACTCCCTCCGTTTCGCAGATGAAATGGCAGGGGCTGATGGCAGTCCAGACCGAATACCCCTCCAGTGGTAATTACTACTGGGAGGAATATCATATTTTTGGCGACCCCAGCCTGGTGATTGTTCTGGGTCCGCGCACCCCGGATTTCACCCTCGCCGCGGCGCCGGATTCGTTCTCCGTCTGTAATCAAGCAGAAATATCATCCACCATCACGGTGGGCAGTATTAATGACTTTGCCGATGAGGTGTCTCTCTCACTGGTCGGTGTTCCGGCGGGATTCACTCCGCAACTTGACCCCGGCACGTTAACCCCTCCCGGAAGCTCCCAGCTGACGCTGACAGGTGACGGCACGGCTGCTTTTGGCGTCTACAACCCCACTGTCAGCGGCACTTCCGGCGCGCTTTCCCATTCCGCTGAACTGTCCCTGTCCGTCTTTTCTGAAATCCCGGCTGCCCCGCTGCTGGTTTCGCCCGCAAATGGTGCCGCCAACGTGGAACCAGCACCGGTGTTCGACTGGGATCCGGTTGAACAGGCGGTCACCCATCGTATCCAGGTGGCGGAGGATGCCGATTTTACCCGTGTTGTTCTGGATGTGCCCGATCTGGTTGAAACAACCTACACCCCGCCGGCTGCCCTGCAGACCGACACCCGCTACTACTGGCGCGTGGTGGCTGAAAATCCCTGTGGAGAGGAAAATTACAGCCAGGTGTTCCACTTCCTCACCCGCCCCGGTCCGGGGGATTGTCCTGCCGGGACCGCGGCGCAGGCGGTGTATTCCACCAATTTCGAAGATGGCTCCGCCGGCTGGACCGACACCACGGTGAATTATCCAAATAAATGGGTGGAATCCACCGTACGCTCACATACACCGGACACCTCCTGGATGGCGCAGGCTGTGGCAGCCATCGCTGACCAGCGGCTGGTCTCACCGGAGATCGGATTGCCGGCTGGTGAACTGCCCCTCAGCCTTTCCTTCTGGCACTGGCGCGAGCTGGAGGGCAGCGGATCGGGCTGCAATGACGGCGGCATCCTGGAAATCTCAAAGGATGGCGGCACAACCTGGACCCAGGTTCCGGCTGATAAACTCCTCACCGACCCCTACAATGGCAAGGTTCGCACGGGAATCTTCAACCCGATTGGCGGGCGGCAAGCCTGGTGCGGTTCAAAGGGCTGGACCTGGTCGGTTGTGGAACTGGATGACTACGCCGGACAGACGGTGCAGTTCCGCTTCCGGCTGGGCACCGGTAAAAGCGGTTCAGCCGAGGGCTGGTACCTGGATGATGTGCGCGTGCAGTCCTGTTTGGTAAAGGAGCCGGGAAAAATCTTCCTGCCGGTCGTCGTGCGCTAGCACGCAAAAAACATTTATAAATGGTGGGAACCATTCCTGTTCCCGTTTTCCTTGTCCATCCAGGAAAACGGGAATTGATCCTTGTACAGGATCAGGAAATGTTCCACCACATACGGATCAAAGCGTTTGCCTGCCTCCGAGGCAATGTATTCCAATGCCTTATCCTCCGTCCATGCCGGGCGGTAGGGTCGTTCGCTCGTCAATGCGTCATACACATCCACCACCGTGAAAATCCGGGCTGACAGGGGAATTCCCTGCCCCATCAAACCATTGGGATAGCCTTTTCCATCCCAGCGTTCATGATGACAGAGTGGGATATCCCGGATGGCGCCGACCGGGTTGAAGGGTTGGAGCATGTGAAGAGCATAGGTGGGATGCAGGCGCATGATCGCCCACTCCTCCTCGGACAATGCACCGGGTTTGAGCAGGATGTAATCGGGGATCACCATCTTGCCGATATCATGCAGCAGGCTACCGCGCCGCAGGTCAACCAGTTCCTCATCCCGCAAACCCAGCATCCTGCCGAGTTCCACCGCCAGACCTGCCACCCGGCGGGTGTGACCTTCCATTTCCTGGTTGCGCACTTCCATGGCACGCCCCCAGCCCTCAATCAAGCGGTCAAATGCAGCCACCTGCAGGGAATGGGCTTCCGCAAGTTTTTTTATGAGAAGTGCATTCTCCAGGGCAATGGCGGAGGTGTTTGCCAGCAGGCTCAACAGTTCCAGGTCATTCTCGGTGAAGTGATTGGGCTTCAGACTCTGCACCAGTACCACACCCAGCACACGCCCGTTTGCCACCATGGGTGCCAGCAAACCTGACTTGGCATAAGGGGCGGTCTTATCCAGCCGGATTAATTGCTTGCTGGATTGCAGGCGTTTATCCAGATCGGGAACCAGCATCGGTTTCTTGGAATGAATCACCTCGGATTGCACACCAAGATGGGGCGGAGCGAGCGGTAATTTCGGGATGGAACGGGTATCAATTAGATGATTCTCGCATTCCATGTAAACCGTTTCTATGGTTTGCTGAACATCGTTATACAGGGATACGGTCACGGAACGCAGGTCACTCAACACCAGGTGAACGACCTTGCTCAACTGTCCAAATATTTGCTGCGGCTCGGAGGTTTCCGCCAGGGTGCGCGCCAAGTCGCTGGCAACCACCAGGTTATGGGTGCCGGTGCGCAGCAGATTCTCAAACCGTTTCCGCTCGGAGATGTCAGTGACCATGGAGAGCAGGCATCTTTGGTTTTGGAAAAAAACCACATCCACCGAACAATGGATGGAAATCGTATCCCCCTTCCGGTTTTGGAAGGTCGTCTCAAAGTCCCGCATGGTGGGGTTGTTCCGAAGCATGTTGAGCATCTGCTGGCGTTGTTCCTCATTCCGCCATAGCTTGAGATCCATGGCGGTGCGGTTGATCACCTCATTGCGGTCATAACCCACCAGGTTAAGGAAGCCTTCATTGACCACCAGGAATCGTCCTTCATTGCGCGTGGTCAGGATCACCGCTCCTGGATTGGAGTGGACAAATTTGATTAGTAATTCCCCCGTATCCGGATACCGCCGACTGGTCGTTCTTCGGCGGGGCGGACGCAGGATTTCGGTCATTTCATATCACCTCCGGCATAAGGCCCTCGACGGTCTTGGATCGCGCCGACCGTCGAGGGCCATGCTAACCCGGTGCACGGGACCGTTCAGGGTCGCGGAGTCACATTCCCATGTAAGCCTTGCGGACCTCGGGGGAGTCCAGCAGTTCCCTGGCCGTCCCCTGCTGGACGATCCTCCCGGTCTGGAGAACGTATCCCCTGTCGGCTATCTCCAGGGCCTCCTGCA
>CALMHE010000426.1 GCA_937863865.1 uncultured Anaerolineaceae bacterium
CAATTGTTATATTCCTTCTACCCACTTTTTGTTGCTTTTTGGTTGCTGCTGGATCGTGAAACAATCAATCGCATCACAATATTCCGATTGGCTTTGGTAATTCCCGGAATATTTTTACTGGTCGGAGCAGGTCACTCCAAAGTTGATCTTGTCGGGGCTTTCTTAATGTTGGGGGCTGCTGCGCTCTATGCATTGCATTTGATCATTAACCAACGGGTTCTTTATGAAGTTCCTGCGCCAACCGTAACTTTATATACATTGCTGGCAATGAGTGTGACGGTATTAATCGGATTTATGATCAAACCTGAATTGCCCACCTCGAGTACTCCCTGGTGGCCAATCCTTGGCATGGCTGCAATTACATTTCTCTCCCGGTTGACTCTTTTCATGGGTGTCAAACATCTGGGAGGTATGCAGACTGCTCTTCTAGGTCTCGGAGAAATTGTCATTACAGTCGCTTTAGCCCAGGTTTGGCTTCATGAATCGATGACCATCCTCCAATGGGGTGGCGCTGGTCTGGTGTTCCTGAGCTTGATCTTGATTGGTTTTGATAAAATTACAATGGAAAAAAGGCAATCCACCGGGATTTTCGCATGGCTTAATCCACCCCGGATACCTCCCAATAATTTTCCCTGGCATACAGAATTATAATCAACAAACGAATCTATAATTGGAAATCACAATATCCCTTATTTATTGTGCTAATATATGATATGGTTGTGTTAATATTCGATAAACTTATTATGGAAAAGCAGCCAGATGGACCACGATAAAAGTATCATTTCCTCCAATTCCCTCCCATATTTTATTTCTGTGGATATCGAAACAGCTGGTCCATCTCCATGTGAATATTCACTTTTATCGATAGGAGCCTGCCCCGTCATGGATCAATCCACTCATTTTTATATTGAGTTGAAACCAATCCATGACAAATTAACCGCCGAGGCAGTAGCCGTTCATGGTCTGGATTTGCAAAATCTCGCAGCGTATGGAGTTGCCCCGCATACTGCCATGCATCGTTTCCGGGATTGGATTCATGAATGCACGCCTGACAATCATCGTCCTGTGTTTATCGGGTTTAACGCTCCTTTTGACTGGATGTTCGTCAACGATTATTTTCACCGCTTTATTGGCGGAAATCCCTTTGGTCACGCTGCCATCGATATCCGCTCCTATTACATGGGTTTACGGCAAATTAAAACTGGCAGGGCATCATTAAAATTGATTGCCAGGGAGTTTGGCAAGACTGAACCGCTTACACACAACGCCTTGGATGATGCAATTTACCAGGCGCAATTGTTTGAAGCCATGTTAAATGAAATATCCTCAAATTAAATTTCCTGGATAGTAAACTTTTATACCCACAAGAAAGCGAGGAATCATGTCTCAGGAAGAGAATACCCCACACGAGGAACTAAATCGGATTATTGAATCAGGTGCCCGACTTGGAATAAATATAAACCAAGAGGACGCTTTACAATGGTTGACAGCAATTGCTGCCCGCGAGGAGAGTGAAGTAACGATCGATGAGAAAGCAGGTGTTTTTGGACACCGTGTGACGATGCTCGATTTCAGCCCGGCGGAGCTGGCACATTTTCGTAAAATCGCTGAGGTCGTGGGGTTTCCAGATGAACCCGGGAAAGTCGAAACGGCATTAGCACTATCAGGTTCCGCTGCTCAATCCAAAATCCAAAGGTATCCGGGGGATGCGGATTATTTTGAGCGTGTGAATATCATAGCCCCAACCAGGAAAGAGGCTTGTGATATCCTGGCTGACATGATGCATGAAAAATCCACCACCACAATACGAAGTTCGACATACCAGCTTATCGAAGTGAAATTTGGTAATTATCCCTTCCCGGTCCTTTCTGAAGAACGCGTGATATCGAAAGGCTCTCCAATTTCCTGGAAACCCGGAGAGATCGTGAATAAAAAGAAAGATATCATTTTGGCGGATGGCAGTCATTCAGAAATCAGCTGGAACCAGGTTGCACAGGACCCCGGCTGGTGCAAGTTGGATTGGGTTTTTGCCGATAATATCCATGGACAACTGGTCAATGCCAGTAATATGCTGGATGTCACTTGGGAAGCTCCTGATGGTTCAATTACACCCCTGGATGGTTATCTTGATCCTTATTTTCAAGAAGTCTATCTGGAAGCCGAGTCAATCCCGGTGTTTTCAAAACTATCAAAACATGTTTCCAGTGACGCCCTGGATGATTATGTCCTTGCCTTGGAGAAAGAAATTCATAAATACCTGACCCGGGACCTTAATTATGGCAAAGCAGCCCGCCGCATGTACAACGTGTTCCGCCTGACAGGACAATATGAAGAAGCCGCATTCCTGCGTGAATTATTTGATGAACCGGCAACCATTCTTTACCAGGTCTGGTCACTCATCCGGACGATTGATGATTGTTTTCATCCCGGTTCCAGCATTAATAAAGAAACCATGCTTGCCCAATGTGATCGTTTGATACTCACTGTTGTCAGCAGCCTGGAAGGAGAACGTGAAACGGAGATTGTGCGCCAGTTGCTTCGCCTGAGAGACATTTTATCCAGGGAACATGTACAGGAGGAATTATCACCCTCAGCAGAAGCCGCCCGGGCTGAGTTAATTAACATTGTCAATAACTTCTTTTACGAAAAACTCACCGGTCATCCCAAAATTAAACTTTACATGGAAGATATGTCAAAACCAGATTGAACAAGTTCGTGTCGTTCTTGTGAAATGAGGTGCCATGAAAAGAAAACGTTTGTGGATATGGTTATTGTTACTGGTTGGTCTTCTGATCATCAGCCTGCTCATTTATCGTAAAGTTAGCGGTAAAAGTTTGGGGATCATGAACACATTCTATACCATTCGTAATATAACCAAATCGGTACTGGATTCCAAAAATGTCACTGCAGAAAATCAGGGTGACTATACGAACATTCTTTTTGTTCATCACTCTGTTGGGAAAAACCTGATCTCGGAAGGTGGTCTGCGGGAAGCCATGCAGAATAAAGGTTATTTATTTTGGGACCAGGATTACTCCTATTATGGATTGACCAAACCGGATGGAAATCCTTCAGGATACAGTTATACCATCCCCCATGACAACACGGATATCGATGGATATGCCGCCATCTTTAAACAGCGCGTTTACACAATGCCGGTCAATGCAATCAGTGCCTTCCTGCAGCACGAGGT
>CALMHE010000427.1 GCA_937863865.1 uncultured Anaerolineaceae bacterium
CTGGAAGAACCCCGACCTGTAATTGAAGTACACCACCAGCAGTTCACCCGGGACGCGCTGGACATATGGGCGCACAACCACCTTCAACGCCCTGCCGCCGTCATTCAGATCGCCGCTGCCGGTCTGTTGATCGCGTGAGAAAATGGAAAGATCCTCATCGTTCCAAAGGTCGCCGCGGTCGTTGGTGTTATCGGAGGTGTAGTTCCACAATGTAAAATTGACGAAATTCTGATCCAACGCCTGCATGATGTCATCCATCGCCTTTTCCTGCCGGTCAAACCTGCCGGTTTTGTAGGCTTTCCTGTCATCCAGGTCGAAGGGAATACCGGTTTCGCCGATGACAATCGGGACATTCCCCAGGTCGCGTTGGGCGCGTTTCACCAGGCGCCCAATTTGTTTAATAAAGGACAGCACACGTTGACCCCGGGTGAAAACAAACCGCATCGGTTTTCGGGTTGTATCCAACCCAATCCAGGGGAGGTATTTCTTAATCGAGAGGGTGATGCCGTCGTACCAGTGGGGCGCAAAGACCACACTTTCCATCCCCTGCAGGCTGAAGCCATCCTTCCCGTCGTGCATTTCAGGCGGGGGCGGGCAGACAAAGATCATTGCCTTTGAATCCACCGCCTGAACCTCCCGCGTGTAGCGGCGTACAAAGGGTTCAAAAAACTGCCGGCTGAAGTTCACCGGTTTTCCACCCGCCATGCCAAAATAATCCGGCTTGAGCAGCCGGGGATTCCCCGACCGGTCCACATCCCACACGCCGTGCTGCTTCCAGACGCATTCAAAGCCCGGGTAAAAGATGTTGACGCCCCCCTCATTCAGGCGGATGGTGCTGCGGCGCGCCCAGGGCAGTTTGCTGGGCAGGTATTTCACCTCCTGCGGGAAGCCGGAAGCCAGCAGCAGGCTCTGGTAAAGGGTGGGTGCAGCGCCCTGGGCGATGACTTCCAGCGGAATGCGGTTGGCATCGCGGCAGCCGATGAAGCCCTGCGAGGGCTCGTTCAAGGTGTCGTAACCCAGTACATGGGGGAATTCCTTCAACCGTTGTACCACCTGGCGAACCGCCTGAATATAATGCCCTTGAAGGTATTCCTGGACGCGCACACCGTCTATTTTAAAATCCGGAGCGAAAGTATCACCCCCGAAGAAAAGGGTGAACAGGGTGGCGCAGGCATATTTGCTGTAATTGGATGACCAGATCATCTTTGGATAGGGGTCGCCGCAATCCTGGTGGTTGAAGGCGGCTCCCGCCTTGTGGAATTTGCGGAAATCCATCCCCAGCTTGTCGAAGGTCCAGGCGGGTGCCCCGTCACCGCCTGAGAAGCGGCTCCAAACATCCTGGTGGGGGTCAATGAACAGGCAGAGGTCGTATTCCCCCGCCTTTTTCACGATGGCATGCAGGTAATCGAGATATGCCTCGTCGTAAATACCCGGTCCGGCGTGCTCAATAGCCTCCCAAGTGATCAACAGGCGCAGGAATGTCAAGCCCCACGATCGCAGGCGGCTGAAATGCTCGTCCGCTTCATCCAGAGGGAAGGGGCGCCCCACGAAGCTGGCACCGTAGGGGTCCAGGAAGCTGTTGGGGTTCCAGGTGGCGCCGTGGGGCGAGACGGGGACCTTGCTGCTGCCGCCCAGGTTGACCCCGCGCAGCAGGACGGTCCGCCCATCGGTGTCAATAAAATGATTGTTGCGAATCTGGAACATGGATCCCTCCGGTCAATGTGATGATCTTGATTATAGCTGATAGACATTGGGTTATGAGTTACAATATGGATTGTAAATTCATTAAATTATACAGGTGGACCATGACCAAACCATCAGGGCGGGAAAAACAAATAACAATATTGGTTCTGGTTTTTTGTCTGTTTTTGGCTGCTGTCATCCGGCTGCAGGTGATTCTTGCATCCCCCTACCTGCTGAATGACGGTATGCTGTTTGTCACCATGACGGAGGATATGCAGGCGGCAAACTACCGGATTCCAGAATTTACCACCTACAACCAGGCGGATCAGATCCCGTTTGCCTATCCGCCGCTGGCATTTGCCGTCACAGGCGTCATTAACCAGCTTGCCGGCGTCCCGGTGCTGGAGCTTGTGCGCTGGCTGCCCTTCATCTTCAACATGCTGTCCATTCTGCCGTTGTATTTCCTGTCCAGGCGGATTTTGGGCGGGCAGGTCAAACCTCTCTTTGCCACGCTGGCATATGCCACGCTCAAGCCGGGTTATTACTGGTTGATCATGGGTGGCGGATTGACCCGCTCACTCGGGATGCTTTTCGGGTTGACCACCCTGGTGCTCTTTTGGGATGCCCTGCAATCCCGGCGCTGGTTTTCCGGGATGAGCGCATGCACCGCTCGCAGAAAGGTGGTCTTCCCGCTTTGTCCGGGACCGTAGACCACGATCTTTGCCACGATCTGCTTGTTGTCGAGGTCGATCATCGCCATGGCTAGCTCACCGTTCCCTGCGTCGTTTGTTCGATCGTCACCCTGCGTTCGCTGGTTGCAGCCACCGTTTCGCCGATGACACGGGCAGCGGGAATCGCTTCCATCACGGTCGGTACGTCAGACTGCCGCACGGCAAGCACCATGCCGATCCCCATGTTGAACGTGCGGTATTGCTCCCGCGGTTCGACGTTGCCAGACTCGACAAGATACCTGAAGAGCGGATTCACCGTCCACGTCGACTGATCGAGCCGCGCTGAGATCCCCTCGGGCAACATGCGCGGTACATTGTCGATCAATCCTCCACCGGTTATGTGCGCGATTCCCAGAATCATCCCCTCCCGCACTAAGGGATAGACCTGCGGGAAATAGGTGAGATGCGGAGCCAGCAAGGCTTCCCCAATCGATTCTCCGTCCCCTTCGGGAAGGGGTTGCGCGAGTCGCTCCCAGTCGTCGTCCGGATCTTCGCCCAGTCCGACGATCAAACGCGCCAGACTGAAACCATTGGTATGCAATCCAACCGAGGGCAATCCGATC
>CALMHE010000428.1 GCA_937863865.1 uncultured Anaerolineaceae bacterium
GCCACTGTACTCGTGATCATGATTGCTGTATGGTTGCAAATTACCACTCTTGATTGGGCATTGCTATTTATCGCAATCGGTCTGGTTTGGTTGGCTGAAGGATTTAATACCAGCATGGAATCAATGGTTGATTTAGTCACAAGGGATTTTCATCCCCTGGCGAAAATTGTAAAAGATACCTCTGCTGCCTCTGTCCTGGTAGCATCATTTATTTCACTCATAATTGGTTTATTAATTCTGGGTCCGCCTCTCATACAAAAAATAACCGGATGGTTTCACTAACCATCCGGTTAATCATCTCGGTTGCCAATAATTTAAATATATTCTCGCAGATTATGTTCAACAGCATAAGCTGCCGCCTCGGCGCGATTACTAACCCCCAGTTTTGATAGAATGCTGCTGACATAATTCCGTACCGTGCCTTCACCAAGAAAGAGAGCTTTGGCAATTTCCCTGTTGGTTTTTCCTTCAGAGACAAGAAGCAATACATGCCTTTCTTGTTGACTGAGGTTGGCAAAAGCTGATGCTTCTTCTTCCTTTACAGCCCGGCGAACTTCTTGAAAAACCCGTTGAGTAACCGCTGAATCCAGTGAAGCTTCGCCCCTACCTACTGCTTCAATAGCCCGGATTAAATCTTCACCACCTATTTGTTTGAGAACATAACCTGAAGCTCCAGCTCGGATGGCAGAAAATAACATCTCATCTTCTGCATAGGATGTCAACATGATAACTTTCGTTTCGGGATAATTTTTGGTGATTTCTTCACAAGCCTCAATACCCGATGCACCTGGTAGCCTGATATCCATGAGAACGACATCCGGATGCGTCCGCCCCACCTGTTCGAGGGCTTCCTTTGATGTACCTGCTTCACCAATCACTTCAAATTGTGTATTTCTTTCCAATAAAGCACGCAATCCTATTCGAACGACCTCATGATCGTCCACAAGTAATATCCGCTGTTTTACCATCTTCAATCCTCCTCAACCAGTATATCATTGCCTAAGAAATTATTGAATGTCTCAATCATTCAAAAATAATGTAACTGGACAATGATCAGACCCCTGCACATCTTCATGAATTAATACATCCGACACGTTCTCCATCAACGCCTCGGAAACAAGGAAATAATCCAGACGCCATCCAATATTTCTGCTCCTTGCTCCAAAACGATAAGTCCACCAGGTGTATTGAACCCGATCCGGATATAAGACTCTAAATGCATCAAGAAATCCAGAATCCAGATATTTTTGGACCCATTCCCTCTCTTCTGGTAAAAAACCTGATGTTTTTGAATTCTCCTTTGGGTTAGCCAGATCTATTTCCTGATGAGCTGTATTAAAGTCGCCGGTGATGATGATCTTTCTTCCCTCTCCATGAATTTGATTACATATATCCAACAAGCGGGTATAAAAATTCAATTTATATTCGACCCTTTCCAATCCTCTTTGCCCGTTTGGGAAATAAACATTAAACAAAACCATATCAAAATAATCTGTCCGAATTACCCTGCCTTCATCATCAAAACGCTCGTCATTTAATCCAAAACTTGTTATGTGTTTGTCTACTCGGAGATATGTTGCTACTCCGCTATATCCAGGACGCTCAGCTGGATTCCAATATGCGTCATATCCATCCAGTTGACGCTGGTTTTCTTCAACCTGATCAGGTTTGGCTTTTATTTCCTGAAGACAAATAACATCCGGATCAATCAAGCGCAATGATTCCCACATTCCCTTACCCAGAGCCGCTCTGATGCCGTTGACATTCCAGGTTGTGATTTTCAAGTTATATTCCTTTCTTCCATGCTATGGTAAACTTGTTAATATTAACAGGAGAGGATTTGAATGTGCGCGGATGTAAGATATCGCATTTTATATATAGAAGACGACTCTGAAATGATTGATCTTGTATCCATAATTTTAAACCGTCGAGGTTTTGATGTAAAGGGCATTCTCGATGGACGGCAGGGTTTATTGCTTGCACAACAAGATCCTCCTGATTTAATTTTACTTGATCTTATGATGCCTGAGTTGGACGGGTGGGAGGTATATCACCAACTTAAATCATCCGAAACAACACGGAATATCCCGGTAATTATTATTACAGCCAAAGCACAAGCAATCGATCGTGTACTTGGTTTGCATATAGCGCATGTCGATGACTATATTAGCAAACCCTTCCATCCCAATGATTTGGTAGAGAGTATTGAGGGGGTTTTGAGATCCCTCGCTGATAAAGATCAAGTTTGAATATATTATGGCGTCCGTACAAATCATTAACGTCAATAATCCATCTCTTAATATCCTGGCACAGAAATGCTCATCTTTTGTTTGCCAGCTCAAAGGCTTGATGTTTAGAAAATCACTTGGTCAGAATGAAGGTCTATTATTCATTGAAAACCATGATGATCGGTTGGGTTCATCCATTCATATGCTTTTTATGAATTTTGATATTACTGTTGTTTGGATAAATAGCGCAAAACAAGTCGTGGATGTAAAATTAGCCCGAAAATGGTCACTTGTTCAT
>CALMHE010000429.1 GCA_937863865.1 uncultured Anaerolineaceae bacterium
TTGTGGCCATTTGGTCGGCCAGATTAACAATATCAACAGGCAGCTCCCAAACCAGACCAATTCCCAACTATGTTTCTTGATTGCCCGGAAACTACCCAATATAGTCAACCAGAATATTAATGTGTCTGAGCCGAGAAAAAAGAATACCTGTGGATGCCAGGGTACTTCTCTAATAATCCATGTAATGGGTTGATACCAGGGATACATGTCGGTTAGCACATCTGATCCGTGGGTATAAGATGCATGGTAAGTGATTGACGTTATGATTCTTTCAAATGGATGAAACCATAAAGTCGGATTAAATACAAAAAAGGCGGCAATTGCAATCCCTAAATAACCAACGATTTGCTTCCAGGATAAACCTTTTTTCGATATCCACATATATACCAGTGTGAATACAATCATGAGGTAGGTATATTTACACGCACCTGCAATTCCCAACAAGATGGCTGAGACCCATAACCATCGTTTCCCACCCCGTTGAGCCTTTTGAAAAAGGAGAACACATCCCAATATTGCCAGCAAGGGAAGCGCTTCAAGATAAACCTCACTGGTATATTTGATGGTCATGGTATGAAAAGCTAAGAATAGACCAGCCAAAGGGTCAACCGAAGAGATTATGAAAACAGCACCGATCCCAAAAACAACAGATATTAATCGATTGATAATTAAATCAAAGTTTGAACCAAATGGTGCCTCATAAATTAAATAAGGGATGCTGTAAATTAATTTCACCAAAGCCGGGTGTTCACGATTATATTCATAATTAATAATTCCCTGCCAATTTCCCGCCTTGATCATTTCAGCATAATCATTGCCACCTTTCAAATAAACTGGTTCATCCGCGTCCAAAGGAAGTTGCCAGACTGCCCACAACCGCAATAACAAGGCAATGATAATGATGCCAGCTACTGAATAACTTTTTTTCCACCACCTAATTTTGGGTAACGTAATGACAACTTCTTCATCCATGGATAAACTCATTCGCTTGAAAATATCAGAGTCTCGTATGGTTCCAAATCGGTTATTTTAATTTCTTTAAACCCCCCAGAATCATCCACAGTCAACGTAATATCCTCTGATGATCCAAATATTGGTGACAAAATAAAATCGCCGTCTGGTAATCCATTATCAACACTTAGCACAACCTCATCCACCTTCTGATAATCCAGATTAATGACTAGTAAAATAAGTTGATCGTTCCATACGTGAAAAATGGAATATATGCTGGAATGATTCGATTTGACCACCAATACATTACCATATTGAAGACCTGGGAATGAGTTCCGTAAATGGATAAGGTTTTTATAATCATTTAAAAGTGAACTGTCTCTTTGTGATAATAACTCCACATTTTTATCAGGATAATCATCCTTTACTTCTATCCATGGCGTACCGGTTGTGAAACCGGAGTTATTGCTGTTTGTCCATTGCATGGGAGTCCTGATATATTCATCCGGTTTGGTTCCGACCATGCCTATTTCCTCTCCATAATATATGAAGGGCGTTCCTGGTAAGGTTAAAAATATTGCAGCCGCAACCCTGGTTTTCTCCTCATCCCTTCCAAATTGAGACATGACCCGATCCATATCATGGTTGGTCAGAAAAGGCACAGTCTCACCCAATGGATAAATTCCAAAATTATATGTAATTGCATCAGTAATTTTTCCGGCATTGCCGGACCCTACTCCCTTGATAATTGCACTTGCCAATTCAAAATCAAACACCAAATCAAACTCATCTTCTTTGACATATTTTGCCGCTGCGAAAACGCTATCCCAAACCTCTCCCACTATTAAAGCTTCTGGATTAATACTCCTGACATACTCATGGAAATCTTTGAACCAGGCATGGGTTTCAGCGGTATTGGCTTGAGTTTCACCATTTTCAATTAAATGTCTGGCACCATCCACCCGGAATCCATCCACTCCCACATCTGCTAGCCAGAATTTTGCAATCCTCCTCATTTCTTCTCCAACCTGTGGATTTCGATAGTTTAGATCAGGCATTCCAGAATAGAATACCCCGTAGTAATAACCATCTGAAAAGATTCTATGCCAGACAACCTCGCCCCACGGACCCAGGTAACCCGGATTTTCATCAGACCATATATACCAGTCGTGATAGGATGATTCTTTATCCATTGCCTGTTGAAACCAGGGATGTTCCTCGGAAGTATGATTCATCACAAAATCTATGATGATGCAGATTCCACGTTTATGGGTTTCAGAAATCAACTCCTTAAAATCGTCAAGAGTTCCATAATCAGGATTGATCGAATAATAATCTGTCACATCGTACCCATGATAAGAAGGGGAAGGGTGTATGGGAAGCAGCCATATCCCCTTAATGCCCAGATCAGTTGTCGTGTTTGGATTTCCAT
>CALMHE010000430.1 GCA_937863865.1 uncultured Anaerolineaceae bacterium
CAGTAAATCCGCCTGGGATTGTGAAATCACACCATCCTTGACAGCCTGCTGCACAGCCGCCTGGTATGCGGATTGCATGCTGGATTTGAAATTCTCATTGGATTGAAGCAAATGCCGGGCAATCATCAAATCCGCCTGTTCCTGGGTGATCTGCCCATCCTCTACTGCCTGGGTCAACCGGGATTCAAAAGCCTTGGTTTGAGCAGCTTCCAGTTCATCCACCGTTATTCCCAGGGCATCAGCCAGATACTGGTCAAATTCGACACCATTTTTGCCCAACCAGCCACCCCACATGCCACCGAATGGAATTCCCCTGCCATTTCCAGTAATTTCATCCGCCTGAGCCTGGGTGATCAAACCATCCTTAACAGCCTGTTCAAGGGCGGCGGTTCGGGCTGTATCCTGTGCAGCTGTCAACTCGTCTACGGTGATTCCCAATGCCGTTGCCAACTCTTCGTTCGTTCCACCGCCAAAACCCCTGCCGCCTTGCTCCATCATCATGCCCGGCGGATTTCCCCGGGTGTATGAAGCTGCGCTGACTGCTTTGACTGCACCAAACCCCAAACCAAATACCACGGCAAGTGCGCTGATCACCAGGATTGTGGTCGTTACAACTTTCTTCATGTTCTGTTTGTCTCCTTTCAAAAGACCTGATAAATTTTTGGATCCCATTGGATCTTCTACAGGATAACAAACGCTGATGAATTTTTTATTTAGATTTGGTATTCATTGTGTTAATTCTTGGAGGAATTTGGATTAATCTCCACAGCAGGAACTCCATTGTTTTACCATTTCAAGAATTATCACGCATTGAAATTAAGGGCTGCGATCCCAACGAAAAATCCCATGTTCCCGACTGCCAAAATAGATGATATCCCGATCCAGCGGATCAACAATCAAGGATTGCGAGGTCCATCCAGCCAGATTTGAAGCAGCAGGCTGCCATGTTACACCACTGTCATCACTGAAATAGGATCCCCATTGTGCACCAGCGTACACCCTCCGATGATCAACAGGATTAACCGTCAGAGACAGCACATTCACTCCCGCCAGACCGACCTGAACCCAGCTGGAGCCGGTATTATCGCGTAAATATATTCCCTGTTTCGTAGCTGCAAAATAATCATCCCCCCGGACCATCAATGAATTTACCTTATTACCACCCAAGCCCTCGTTGAAATCAATCCAATTACCGCTGCGATAATAAGAAACCGTGCAATACGTGTCATTTCCATTAGCATCCCCGGTGCAGGAGCTGGCAAGCAGCCGGGATAAAATGGTGTCGCCTGCCAATGAATACACCCTGCGGTTGTTCAGACCGATCAGTGACCAGTTTCCCGAATATGCCCAGACTCCATTTCCAGCAGTCCCACCATAAATTACCGATCCCAGCTCCGCCATGCTGATCAGGGGGATCTCCGAGACCTGCACTTCATTGTCATTTGGATCAGAAGGTCCAATTAAATCTGCCAGGATCTCCACCGGCAGGCTGCCCCTTTCTCCAAGAACCTCATGGATGTCCGCCCAATTTTGTAATGTGGAGGAAGGTCCGGAAAAAGCCGTCCAATTGACGCCGTCAATGGTTTTATAGGTTCCCGTGGATGTCAATGCATAGAGGTTGTCCTTGATACTGAAAAGATAATTTACCCATAAATCCCCCAAACCTGAGTTTACAGCAGTCCAGCTGGCGCCACGATTACTGGTTTTATACACTCCAGCCCCATTGATTCCTGCGAAGATGATCCCGTTTTGAGAAGGCAGGGTCGCCAGACCCACGATGTTTGTACTGATGATACCCGTATGGCTTTCCAGCCAGGAATCGCCGCCATTGTCGGATCGAATCAATCCCCGTCCGGCAGGGGAGGCAAACAACCGTTTCGGGCTGGTTTGGGCAATCACCAAATCATAAATGAAACCATTATTCTGACCTGTCAACGCCCAGAAATCGGCTCCCGTTGTTGTTTTCACAATCCCGTTTTTATATGTGCAGGAGTAAATCGTCTCAGGTGAGGATGAATCCAATGTGAGACGATAAATTTTAACACTGTCCGGCATTCCTGAATTCTTTTGATTCCAGCCTGATCCGGAATTAACAGATTTATACACTCCGCCCCCATGCCAGGTCCCTCCGTACAGGGTTGCCGGATTGGTCGGATTCAAAACCATTGTTCTCGAACTGAAATCACCCATGCCAGAGTTAATGGCGGACCATGAAATTCCTCCATTCACACTCTTATAAAAACCATGTTCATGTGTGCTCAAATAAAGAATGGCTGAATCAGATGGGTTAACATCCAAATCATAGAAATAATCGAGGGTGGCAAACCGGTCACCTCGAAAAATCTCCTGCCAGGTTACCCCATCATCTATGCTTTTATAAAGTATGCCCAGAAGGGTATCTTTGATCCGGGTTGCAGCATACAGGGTTGAAGGCTGGCTGGGAGCAATCTCCAAATCATAGACGATTTTATCTCCCAAAACATTCCCATTGGATTCCTTCCAGGAAGCACCACCATCACTGGAACGATATACACCTCCCCCATATGTACCTGCGTAGATGATTTGACCGTCCGAGGGGTGAACAACCAGGGATTGAATGAACAGGTTTCCCAACCCCGAATTTGTTGGTGACCATGAGGTTCCACCATTCAGGCTTTTGTACACCCCGCTCCCCCAGGTGCCGGCATAAACCAACGAGGGTGTGCTGGAAACGACAGCCAAAGCAGGAAATGTGCCCCCAAAGGGACCAATTTCATCCGCCATTGGCAGCGGGGGGGGTGGAGGGGGCTGGACCATGACAACCGGCAGGTATAGGAAATTTTCAAATGTCGTTTGTAAATAATTACGTGGCATGTTGGTGTATGTTGAGATCATTTCCCCACTTGCATCCGCCATGGTTGTTGGAAGCAAAAACAATAAAACCAGAATGACACGGTGAGAAATATTTACGATAATTTTCTTCATGGTTTGCCTGTACCAAATATGATGGAGTCTATCACACTCGTTGCAACCATTGCGCCACCCCATGGATAAATTAGCAGTTGGTAAATTAACCCGGGATGCCCATATCACAATCCGACCACGTATATTACTTTGGAAAAGATCATCATATATTTACAAATTTGTTAACAAAATAAGCTCATCATATTCTAATATTTGTTATATAATAAATTCACTGATTCTAAGACTGGGAATGATAATTGCACCATTTTTTTCCACTACACAATGAACTCAATTGATCGGTATCGCACTTTACTTGACAGCCTGGTTTCATCCTGGAATGGGTTACCCGATAAACCGGATGAAACACCTGAATTCACCCTGCAGGCAATCTGGCAGCATGTCAGCCAGGCGGATACCTACAACATTCACTCCCTCCCTCATCTCGACGATGAACAATATGAGTTGGTATTGGATATGGTCCATCGCAGGACACAGGGCACCCCACTCGCCTACCTCCTGGGGCATCAGGATTTCCTGGGGATTCGTTTTTTATGTACGCCCCAGGCGATGATTCCCCGAAAAGAGACTGAACTCCTTGCACAGGTTTGCGTGGAAACTGTCCGGGAATTGGTAAATGAAACTCAACAAATAAAAGTGATTGATTTGTGCACTGGATGTGGAAATATTGCCCTTTCAATGGCATATTATGAACCAGCCTGCCGGGTGATTGGTTCAGATATATCACCGGATGCAATTTCTTTGGCTCAAAGGAATGCCAACCATTTACATCTTGCTGATCGTGTGGAATTTTTGGTGGGGGATTTATTTTCTCCGTTTTCTCGTCAAAAGGATCCCTTAACGGTGGATCTTGTTACCTGCAATCCCCCATATGTTTCCACAGCCAATTTGGAGAAAATGGCTGCTGAAATCCAACATCACGAACCAAGGCACGCATTTGATGGTGGTCATTTTGGCATCCAGATCATGATCAGACTGCTGCATGAAACTCCCTCATATTTGAAACATCAAGGCTGGTTGTGTTTTGAGGTGGGATTGGGTCAGGGGCAGGGAATGGTAAACATGTTAAAGAGGTCCAGGCAGTATGATGACATCCAAACCTTCACGGATATTAATGGAGAAATCCGGGTCATCAAAGCCCGGTTGGATGGAAAGTCAAGTTGATGATATTTTTTCCAGGCACCATCCGGGGAATGACAATTACCAGAAAGTAACTGTAGGTCTCTGATATTTGTCGTAGAATTAGGTGCGTTTGGGGCTTGACATCTTCGGCATAAAAAATCATAATATTCATGCCGCTTTACATGTCAATCCAATATTTTCGGCAAAATTGGGTATCGTTATTGATATTCGCTCGGGGATAAAAACGCGATAAAATAAGGGAATGAGACCAAAAGGAAGCGCACGGGAATTGGAAATCAGGCGAGAGATAGCCGCGAGCATGCTGGAAAGAGGGATGGGGATCCGGGAAGTGGCGCGGATAGTGAAAGCCTCACCGTCGACGGTATTTGTGTGGAAGCAAGTGCTGGCAGAACAAGGACGGGAAGGGTTGAAATCCAAGCCGCCGAAGCCGCCCGCTTGTCGGATAAGTACGGAGCAAAAGGAGAAACTGGTCGAGATATTGCTGAAAGGAGCGCGATCAGCCGGATATGCGACGGACTTATGGACCTTGGGACGGATAGCGGAAGTGATTGAGAAGGAATTTGGGGTGAAATATCATCCTGGGCATGTGTGGAAAATCATGCGCAAGCTGGGGTGGAGTGCGCAGAAGCCGGAGCGGCGAGCGCGGGAACGGGACGAGGCGGCGATCCTGCTGTGGCGCAGCCAGGAGTGGGACAGGATAAAAAAACAGCGATAGAAGGGGACTGGGACATTCTTTGGCTTGATGAGAGTGGCTTTATGCTGCAGCCAGTGGTCAGACGCACCTGGGCTCCGAGTGGGAAAACGCCGATCCACTACAGTTGGGACCGGCACGATCGGATTTCAGTTTGTGGGGGGCTCAAAGTGGCTCCAGACTTGACGCAACCGCAGGTGTTTTTTGAACTCTGGCAGCAGAATCTCACTGCCGAGCAGATTATCACCTATCTCAAAGCGGTTCATCAAGAAACCCGGCGTCAAATGATTGTCATCATGGATCGCTGGAGTGGACATCGCAAAGCGGCCCGATTGTTATTGGCTGAAGGCGTGGATTGGCTGAAGGTGGAATGGTTACCCGCTTATGCCCCTGATTTGAACCCGGTTGAACTGCTTTGGGGGCACACCAAATATGCTGATCTGGCCAACTATATCCCTGAAGATATCCTGGCCTTGCATCAGGCGGTGACCGACTCGATCCAGGCAGCAGGACAAGACGCCGATTTGCTCATGGCTTTTGTCCGCCACACCCACCTGGACTTACTATGAGTTCGTTTTGCTACGCAAAGATCAATAGGTATCCAATATTCTATTATTCCCGGAGGAGATCCATGTCAATAAGAAAGTTTAGTCTCATTACGGCTGTTCTTTTTGTCCTCGTGACTGTGCTGACAGCCTGTACACCTGCAGCACCTGCTGCTACCGAAGAGATCACCGACACAGAGCTGAATGTACTGTGCACCCCGCAGGAACAGTGGTGCCAGGGAATGAAGCAGGAATTTGAAGCCAAGTACGGGATCACAGTAAACTATGTTCGCATGTCATCCGGCGAAGCGCTTGCCCGCATTCAGGCTGAAAAAGACAGCCCCACCTTTGATATCTGGTGGGGAGGTCCCATTGACAGCTTTGTGGCAGCCAAGGAGGAAGGTCTCCTTGAACAATACAATTCGCCCAACATGGCAAATATCCGCGATCCAGAAAAAATGAAGGATGTTGACAACTATTGGGCTGGCATTTATGTCGGCACATTAGGCTTTGGCACCAATTCGGATTGGCTGGCAGCCCACCCCGGCGTGGAAGCCCCCACTTCCTGGGATGACCTGCTGAAACCCGAATTCAAGGGACAGATCATGGTCGCCCACCCTTCCACATCTGGTACGTCCTATACCGCAATCGCAACCGTTCTGCAAATCCGCGGCGAGGAAGCTGGCTGGGAATACATCAAGCAATATGCCGCCCAGATGGCTCAGTTCACCAAGAGCGGCGCTGCACCTGCCAAGTTCGTCGGTCAGGGCGAAGCAGCAGTCTCCATTGTATTCTCCCACGACATTGTGAATGAAATTGAAAACAACAAGCTTCCCCTTAAGCTAACCTTCCCCGAAGAAGGCACGGGTTATGAGATCGGCGGCATGGGCATCATCAAGGGTGCCAAGCACCTTCAGGCTGCCAAGCTCTGGTTTGATTGGGCACTGACACCTGAAACCCAGGCATTGGGACCCAAGTATAACGCGTATCAGGCTCCCACCGTTAAAGGCGTTGAACTTTCCCACCCCGAATTAATGGAAGTCAATCTGATCAATTATGACTTCATCTGGGCAGGTCAACACAAGAAAGAATTCGTTGAAAAATTCACCAACGAAATCGCCACTGCTGACAATCTGAAATAGTAATATTAATAGTTGGAATCTGGGCGGTGCATAACCGCCCAGATTCTATTTTTGGAGGATCATGGAATCATCTCAACCGGAGATTAATCCCCTCAAGCGCTGGGCAAACGAAATTATCCGCCGTATTCGTGAATTTTCATTAATCTCCCGGGATCCAGTTCTCTTTATGAGCCTGTTGTTTTCCGGGATTTTTATTTTCGTTTTTGTGGTACTTCCCATTTATAAAACCCTCTCAACAGGATTTTTCAACAAAACGGGCGCCTGGGATTTAACTTATTTTATCCGATACTTCGATAATTATTACGGACCAGGGCTGCGGCTTGCCTTCGTTGACACCATGAAGATGGGTCTGTTGACTGCAACCTTCGGTACGATTGTTGGATTCATCTTTGCTTATGCAATTGTCCGTTGCAATATTCCCGGAAAAAATATTATTCACTGGCTGGCATTACTGCCAACCGTATCGCCGCCCTTTGCATTGTCACTCAGTACGATCCTTCTCTTCGGTCGAAGTGGGTTGATTACCAAAAAATTATTGGGAATCGAATTTGTCCAGGGGATGAATGACATCTATGGTTTGGATGGATTGGTGTTGGTGCAAACCATCACATTTTTCTCCGTTTCCTATTTAATCATTCGAGCCATGCTGGAGCGGTTAAATCCTGCCCTGGAGGAAGCTGCCGCCAGTATGCGGGCGGGACGATTTCATATCTTCCGCACGGTTACCCTGCCATTATTAATTCCAGGTTTGGCAGGTTCATTCCTGCTCCTGTTTGTCGAATCCCTGGCAGACCTCGGCAATCCGCTGTTCATCGCAGGTAATAAAATGGTGTTATCAGCGCAAATTTTCCTGGCAATCATCGGGGAATATGATTACCAGAAAGCTGCAGCCCTTTCCTTTGTCTTGTTAATTCCAACGCTGGTCATCTTCCTGGTGCAGCGTTATTATGTGAACCGCCGTTCCTACATCTCCGTCACCGGTAAACCTGCCGGAGCCCAAATCGTTGAGAAGGAACCCCTGATCCGATGGGGCACCAATATTACGGTCTATCTGATCTGTGCCCTGGTAATCATGTTGTATGCCACCATCGTTTATGGTTCATTCAGTTTCTCCTGGGGTGTGGATTTCACACCCACCCTGCGCCATTGGCAAATGACTCTCACCCGCGGGGTGGAAGCCATTCTCGATACCACCTTCCTCAGCGCGCTTGCAACCCCGTTTGCCGCCATCCTGGGCATGGTGATCGCATGGCTTGTGGTGCGCAAGCGATTCAGCGGCAAGGAAATTCTGGATTTTACATCCAATCTGGGCGGCGCCATACCCGGTACCATTCTCGGCATTGGTTTTGTGATGGCTTTCAATAAGCCATCCTTCGGTGTTGCCATTGTGATATACGCATTGCTGGCTCTTTTCTATATTCAGGTTGTCGGGAAAAATACACGGGAGAAGCTGGTCATCCTGTTAATCGGCACCGCTGGGGGTGTGCTGATTAAAGGTTTGGACGAAACCCTGTTGTATTATATTCTCGGCGGGTTGTACATCCTGATGGCAGCGATGATACTAATCACCCGCCGGAAGGTGGCACCAGCCGTGGTGGTGGCTCTGTTGGGCATCTACATAATGAGTAATAACTGGGCGCAGGCAATTGCCGCCCCCATCTCCACCTACTCCCGGACACTGGAGCGTGGTTTCTTCAGTAATGCAATTTTCCAGTTTGCTGATCACATCAAGGTGCTGATGCAACCACCCTCTTCTCTTCTCGCAATTGCACTCTTCCTGGTGGGAATTGTCACCTTGCAAAATGAAAAGAACCGGTTATCCCGCTTGTTGATGGGAACCATCGGCTTGATCATCCCCTGTGCATTATCATTCATGGATATGCCGTTTGCCCTCGTCGGTGGTGCTTATATCATCATGGCAGCATACATTGTTCGTTCACTGCCGGCATCCGTCCGTGCCGGTGTGGCTTCATTACAGCAAATTGATCCATCCATCGAAGAAGCATCCAATATCCTTGGAGCGGATGCCCAATATACTTTCCGAAAGGTCACTTTGCCATTGATCCTGCCTGCCTTGTTTGCCGGCTTGATCTTCAGCTTCACCCGCCACATGACCAGTCTTTCAGCCATCATCTTCCTGGTGAATGCCAAGTGGCGCATCGTCACCGCATCGATCCTCAGCGAATGGGAGCAGGGCGGCGTCAGTATTGCCGCGGCATATTCCACTGTGATCATTATTTTTGTCATGATCGCCATCGCATTGCTGAATTTCATCACAAAACGCCTCTTGAAGGGTCGTGAAGGTGTGGATCTCAGCCAGGGCTTTTAAGCAATATTAACCAAGAGGGTATCACCTTGTATCTTAAACTAGAAAACATAACCAAAGTATTTCCTCCCCGCGGCAATGTCGCCGAGGTGACGGCAGTTTATAATGTCAACCTGGAAATCCCGCGGGGTGAACTGGTCACCCTGTTGGGTCATGCCGGATGCGGCAAGACAACCACCCTGCGGATGATCGCCGGTTTTGAATTCCCCTCCAACGGCAGGATTATCCTGGATGGTGATGAAATCAATACCCTGCCGCCTCACAAGCGGGATATGTCCATGGTATTCCAAAGCTATGCCATTTTTCCGCATTTAAATGTCTTTGAAAATATCGCCTATGGATTGAACGTCCAGAAAGTGCCCAAAAAGCAAATCATTGAACGGGTAAACCGGGTGCTTGACCTGGTTCACCTGGAGGGCTATGGTCAACGGGCACCAAACCAGCTCTCCGGCGGTCAACAACAGCGGGTGGCTCTCGCCCGCGCCCTGGTGATGGAACCCAAAGTGCTCCTCATGGACGAACCCCTCTCCAACCTGGATGCCAAGCTGCGTGAGGAGATGCGCACGGAAATCCGCCGCATCCAACAGGATTTAAATATTACCAGTGTCTATGTCACCCATGACCAGATTGAAGCGATGACTCTCTCGGATAAAATCGTGATTATGAACCTGGGCGTAATCGAGCAAATCGGCTCCCCCATGGAGATTTATCGTTACCCGAACAGCCGCTTTGTGGCAAATTTCAT
>CALMHE010000431.1 GCA_937863865.1 uncultured Anaerolineaceae bacterium
ACCATATACTGGCTGATTGCGGTCAGTTCATCCTTCAGCAAATAATTAAGCTTGGCAATTACCTGATCATTTCCTTTCATGATTATCATCCTCCTAAAAATAAGAATTAGTTGAGCCGGAATTCTACATAATCATAGCATAATTTGACCGCTATTCAACCTGCTGGTTTCATGGATTATTTGACATGGACATAAAATTGGACTACGATAGGAATGAATCAATGATCCTGGAGATTGATAAATGGAACCGCAACCATCCGATGAAATCAAGCTGGTGCATGTTTACTCCACCGATGGCACCATAAAAGCCGAACTCGTGCGCGCATTTTTGGAAGCCAACGGGATCCGCGCCATGGTCAGTCAGGAATCTGCGGGGATTGCCTATGGTTTCACAATTGGAAGGATGGGGGAAGCCCGAATTTTCGTATATGAAAACCAGGTCAGCCAGGCTGAGGAACTTCTGGCAGCCCTGGATCGCGGTGAATTTGCTCTTTCGGATGAGGATTACAAGCCCATTGAGTCCGAAGAGGATGAGGAACAATGGGCTGACAGGGAGGATGAGGAAGATCCGCCCGTCAGTTAAGGTGGAATTTCATGCAGACGGAACAACTGGAAGCCCATGCCCATGCTGCGGTGGATATTCTCCGGAAGAGCATCCAGTTGCAGCAAACAGGCGGAGCGGAGTTTTATCGTGTGGCTGCAGTTCAACTCCGTATTCTGTTATGTGATACCACCCGCCGCCACAACCGGGTGGAAGACATTTCCCTGCTGCCGCGGTTGATCGGGGATTTTCAGCTCAGGTCTCCAACCTCACAGGAACACATCCCATTACGGGATTGGCTGGCGTCACCCCTGCCGCTTCATCCACCTCTGACGGTTCGGGAACTCATCCGCCGGGCATGCGACCAGGAGGGCGGCGCTCACGTTGATCCGCACCCGGAAACTCCCCCGCCCCCGGAGGGGGCGGAATGGATTGTTCGATTGGGGGAAATCCTTCTCGGGGAATTGCAAAATCAGCCCGCCTGGATTGTAAAAGACTAGGGCATCCACTCCCCAATTTCAGCCCAGGCATATTCCAGGTGGGAAGCCAGAGCAATTCCGAGCTTGCGTTTTACGCGCTGGTGCACCCATTCCATCAGTCGCATTCCACCAATTTCATTCAGGCGCTTGCCGATCTCCCGGGCGCGGGTATGCCGGCATTGTGAATTAAACGGGGAACCAGGTCGCTCGGAGAGGAAATCATCCTGCCTGCCAATTTTTAATAACTCATCCACCAGTCGCTGGACCTCCTCCCGATTCTGGGCGGGATATGGGGATGACCCAAAAATTGACTCAAAAAATTCCAACATGATGCCTCCTGACCGCCATTATGATATACAAAAAGCAGGCACCCCTGCATGATATTATGATAAAACTATACCATGAAATGGATTTACC
>CALMHE010000432.1 GCA_937863865.1 uncultured Anaerolineaceae bacterium
CTCCGGGATTGTCCCGCAGATCAGCGTGATCATGGGACCCTGCGCCGGTGGTGCCTCCTACTCTCCCGCTTTGACGGACATCATCATCATGGTGGAGAAACAGTCCTACATGTTCCTCACCGGACCCGATGTGATCAAGACCGTCACGCACGAGGAAGTGGACGCCGAAACCCTCGGCGGAGCCATGACGCACCACACCGTCAGCGGGCTGGCACACCTGACCGCCCCCTCCGACCAGGAGGCACTGGCAACCGTGCGCAAGGTGCTCAGCTATCTCCCCAATAACAACGTGGAAAATCCCCCGTTTGCCGATACCGGCGACCCGGTCTCCCGCATGGACGAAAGCCTCAACCAGCTGGTCCCCATGGATCCGGGTGTGCCGTATTCCATGCACAATGCCATTCCTTATATCGTGGACAACGGCTCCTTCCTGGAACTGCTGGGCGGGTTTGCCCGCAATGCCATCGTGGGGCTGGCGCGGATGGGCGGCATGCCGGTTGGGATTGTCTCGCAGGAACCGGATGTGATGGGCGGCGCCATTGACATTGACGCCAGCGACAAGATCTGCCGCTTTGTCCGCTTCTGCGACGCTTACAACATCCCGATTGTCACCTTTGTGGATTCGCCCGGCTTCATCCCCGGCACCGACCAGGAATACCGCGGCATCATCCGCCACGGCGCCAAGGTGCTGTATGCCTACGCCGAGGCGAGTGTCCCCAAGATCAGCATCGTCACCCGCAAGGCATACGGCGGAGCCTACGTGGTCATGTCCAGCAAGTACATGGGCACCGATGTATGCTTTGCCTGGCCTTCCGCGGAGATTGCTGTGATGGGCGCCGAGGGTGCTGCCAATATCCTCTACCGCCGCCAGTTGAAGGACGCCGCCGACCCCGAAGCCGAGCGCGCCAGGCTGGTGGAGGAATACCGCCAGCGCTTCTGCAATCCATACGCAGCGGCAAACGCCGGCTACATCGATGATGTCATTGAACCCCGCGAAACCCGCCTGCGCGTGATTGCCGCCCTGGCTGCCCTGCGTGATAAAACCGTCCAGGCACTGCCGCGCAAGCACGGCAACATGCCTGTTTAAGACGATGGAGAATGATTATGAGTAATATTGAACCCATGACTGGTGCTCTCTGGATAACCCTGATTGGGATGGGACTGGTCTTCGCTGTCATCATCCTGCTGTGGGCTTTCATGGCAGGTCTGGTGAAGTTGACCTCCACCAAACCCCAGGTGGCGGAGGAGGAACCAGCCGAAGAAACCGCAGAGGTCTTCCCCGATGCAGACCTGGCACCGGCAGCCGGGAGTGATCTGCTCCCCCTCAAGCTGCGGGCTGCGGCGGCGGCAGTGGCGGCTGCCCTGGCACTGGATGCCCGGGGTAAAACCAGCCGGCTGCGCCCCACTGAAGCTTTATCCCCCTGGCAGGCGGCGCTGCGCGCCGTCCGCTTCGATCAGCGGAATTCCATGTATACCCGCAAAACCCGAGGTACTCAACAATGAAAATGCAAATTCGGATTGGTGAACACACCTTTGATGTCGAGGTGGGCGACCTGACTGCCCGACCCATCCTTGCCACCGTGGACGGCGAAACCTTTGAGGTGATGGTGGAGGAGGGCGCCCAGCCCGCCGCTCCCGCCGAGGGCGAGTCCATCCTCGACGTCCTCCAGCCCGGGCCCGGAGGGGAGTGGCTCCGCGCGGGAGTGGAGAGGGC
>CALMHE010000433.1 GCA_937863865.1 uncultured Anaerolineaceae bacterium
CCAATGTACCATATAAAAAGATGGGTTGATGGTTTAATTCAAATCTGGGATACCCGTGCGCATCCGACCTTAGTCTGTAAGAACGCATGGCAAAATAACTTCCCACTTCGTCCAATGGATTCCCATTTTTTAACAGCCGCACCCTTAATTGATAGAGATGGGGTGTTTCCGGGCACCATAATTTTGGATTGGGTATAAAAAGTGAGATTAACCGACCGGCAGAGGCATAAGAACGGGCAACCTCCTCCTCATTATCCATTGCAGTGACTTCAATCAGGATTTTCTCCTGTTCAGGTCCATCAAGATCCACCATACAATGTAATTGACCGGTATCAATATCGGGGGTCATTTTTAATGAGCGGATGCTGGCATCCGGGACCGGCTCCAACCATACGGTCTGCCAGATGCCCGATATGGCGGTATACCAGATGGCTTTGGGGTGAAGGGATTGTTTGCCGCGTGCCTGCAACCCAATATCAGTCGGATCCTGGACGGAGATTACCAATTGATTGGGATTAAAGTAGTGGATGAATGGAGTGAGTTCAAATGAGAAAGGTAAATATCCACCGGTGTGAGAACCAATAAAACAGCCGTTCAGCCACACATCTGCATGCCAATCCACGGCGCCAAAATGCAATATAATCCGCTGATCCTGCCAGTTTGAAGGCAAGGTAAATATCCGTTGATACCAGAGCTTTTCATCAGGTTGGAGAGGTCTGCCCACACCGGAAAGGGAGGATTCTAATGGAAATGGCACCAAAATCTTGCCGGTGTAATGATCAGGTTGCAGTGCAACATCAGGCTGGACAACATAATCCCATAATCCATTCAGGTTCATCCAATCCGGACGGGTCATTTGGGGGCGGGGATATTCCGGAAGGGGAAGTTCAGGATTAACATCAACAGTCCAACGCGTGAATAAGGGAGAGGGAGCAGGTTTCCATACGGCTGGTTCAGACATAAGAAAATATCCTTTGACTAATTGTTCATTCGGGATGGACTGGGGTTTACCCATGGAAAGCATGGGATGCATTTTCAAGGCTTGCCATTCAACGTAGGTCCTTTCATTACCATGCATCCCTCCAGTATATCTGGTTCCCAGTGGGGAAAGAGGGTATCTGGATACATTTCCAGATGATAGATATTCAAGTTTGGATTATCCATACTTTCCAGGCAGTAGATCAATGGATCCCATTCGACAGCCAGTTTTCCACCGCTCAGGTGATTTGACCGGTGAAAGCAAGGGAGGTCAGGGCAACGATGCACGTGTTGAAATTCCATGTGCAATCATAAAGTTGAACTTCAGTATGGGATGATTGTAATCTTTAGTTTACTGGAGAGTGAATTTGTTGGCAATCCATTCCGATTCAAATTAATATAATACAGGAAAAAATGAATTGGCTCCACGAGCACTTAACTTATATTAATGTTACGGGAATGTTAATGACATATAATACATATGCAGCATGTCTGGGTGCCCCCCTCACCCCGACAAGCTGCTTTTTTAAGTAGGTATTCGTTCAAATTGGCTGTTATACAATTCGGCATAAAAGCCATCCCTGGCGAGCAACTCTGCATGGCTGCCTTGTTCAACAATATCTCCATCCCTTATAACCAGTATCAAATCAGCATTACGGATGGTCGACAGACGATGGGCTATGATAAAGCTGGTCCGATTTTCCATCAATTTGTCCATGGCTTCCTCAATAAACAC
>CALMHE010000434.1 GCA_937863865.1 uncultured Anaerolineaceae bacterium
CCCAGCGAACAGCCTCCCACACCCACTCCTGAACCGACAGCCATACCGGAATATGAACCTGCGGGGTGTCAGAAACCCCCGGACGATTATGCCCGTGTGGAAGTGAACAATGTGATTCTCAATCAACGCACCCTTGCCATGCTTCAACATGCCATGGATATTTACGGTGGAAAGATTGATCTCTCCAACCGCGCCATAACCCAGGGAAGTTACAGCCCTGGTGAAGCTGCCAGTTTTAGCACTCATGACGGTGGCGGGGCGGTTGATATTTCTGTCCGGGTTTATTCGGGAGGTGCCATTCTCTATCACGAGATTGAACCTGCCATCCGCGCCCTGCGTGCGGCTGGTTTTGCCGCCTGGCTGCGTCAAACCGACGAACTATACGAAGGATCACCCATCCACATTCATGCCATTGCCATCGGTGACAGGGAGTTGTCCAAGGCTGCGCAGGAGCAGCTTACCGGACAGTTTGGCTATTTTCAGGGATATTCAGGTATTCCACAAGATGACGGCATACCCGACCCGGATCCACATGGTGAGCCGGTGATTTGCAAATGGATGGAGGACTTGGGTTATTCCGACTTGCGTGAAATGACAACCCCGGTAATTCCCCAATGGGCTCAAGCCGGCTGGCAGGAACGCCTGCGCAAGGCAGGTGAAGGTTACCTGGCTGAAACAATGGATGAAGCCCAAAAAGTAGCCCAAAAAATTAATTATATGGAAGGGGATGTTGAAACACCCGGCTTAATGTGCGGACCTCTCGCCGCTGCATTATGGCGGGATGCTGGCTTGCTGCCTGTCATACCTGGACCGGCTCTGGACCTTCACAATTACTGGCTGGCTAATCCCAAAGCTGATGGCTCTCCCTGGACATTCTTTTCCCCAATGGATTACACGCTGTACCATTTTACAACCCCCATCAATAAATTTGATTTTTTCAGTTTTCCACTTCTCCCTGGAGATTTTCTATATACCTATGCCGGCAACATGGGTTATGATCACATGTTCGTGGTCACAGAGACCGATGATACGGGACGCGCCTTCACAGTCTCCAATACGCCGGTGGAAGATCATATTTATGCCATTGAACGCCTGCTGTTGTATGAACCAAACGATCCCAAAGCTGGTGTATTCCAGAATGAATGGGTGACCCGATTTGTCATTGGTACAACGGGTTTGGGCGGATTTGATGTACTCCGTCCCAACGGCATCAGTCTCCCCCGGGGTGACCATTATTCCTATACAGTCCGTCCAGGTGATACCCTTCCCCGGATTACCTCCCGGTTTGACAGCCGGGTGGACGCAATCCTTGAGCTCAACAACCAGATCAATCCGACTCGTTTACAGGTGGGTGAATCGATCGTGATACCTGTCAACCTCAGCCAGCCGGCGCCATTGGCAGCCATTCCGGTGAACCTGGAAACACGTTTTCAGGAAATTCTCAAACTGGCGCCGGAGGGAGATTGGTCTGTCTGTTACAAAAACTTGCGGACCGGTGAAATCGTTTCCATCAATGAAAACCTTGTTTTACATTCAGCATCCTCAATCAAGCTGGGGATTGGCATGTTGTTTTTTGCCTGGCTGGATCAACATCCGGAAACCACTCTTGAGGATGCCCCATCCGGCGGAGATCAACGCACCTTTAACCAATTAATGGAAGCCATGCTGGTAATTTCCGAGGAATACGCCACGGACGTAATTTATCATTTCCTCAGCAGGCAAACTGATTTCTCAATTGATGACCAGCTTGAAGAATGGGGACTGGTTCACACAAAACTGGAACCACGCCGTTCAACAACCGCTGAATTAACCCGCTTGTTGGAAATTTTATATAAAGGTGATGGGCTAAAACCGGAAAGCCGGCTGGCTTTGCTTAAATGGCTGAGACAACCGTCGCAGTATGATGATTTGCGGCTGGGCGGTGGTTTACCGGTTTGGGTGCGTACTTCACTGGCTCACAAGCCCGGTGTCGTTTTTGAAGATGGCTGGGGTGTGGTTGCCGATGCAGGTTTTTTGGAATGGGAAAATACAAGCTATGCCATCTCGGTCATCAGCAATCACGTTGCCTGGAAGGATTATGAACTGGCGATGAGCATTATTGCCCGTTTTTCACAGGCAGCTTTTTTGTATTCGACAAAATAATTGGTGGCAAAATCAATGAGGCTGCTTTGTTATCAGCAGCCTCATTTTATTAAATTAATGGATTTGATTTTTTAGGCTTCGAGAATGGTGATCTTATGCTCAATCGGGAAAGCCTTGCTGAGCATCATGGAGACAGAGCAATACTTGGTGTCGGATAATTCCACAGCACGTTCAACCGCCTCACGAGCGATCTGGTGACCTGTCACAACATATTCAACCAGGGCATGGTTAAACACCCGGGGATGTGCCTCCACCCGGGTGGCGGATACGCGCACCTCGAAACCGGTGACAGCCTGCTGCTTCTTTTGCAGGATCGAAATGACATCCATCGCAGTGCATCCAGCCAGACCCACCAGGATTAATTCCATGGGGCTGAAACCATCATCATCACCACCCCCGGCTGCCTTGGTCCCAATGGGAACCTCAAAACCCAGACCTGCAGTGCCGGAAAAACTCAATCTTTGCTTCCATATTACCTTGCCTTCCATGTTTGGTATCTCCTTGAATTATGATTTTAACGCCAGAATAATTTCTTCCAATAAATAAGGTTCTGCAGGAGCTCCGATTATTTCCCGTTTGCCATGATTGATAATCGTATGCGGAACACCAGAGACCGCAAAATCGTCCGATAATTCCATAAAATCGGTCACCTCCACCATCTCTGCTGAAATAAACGGACTTTCCATCGCAAATCTGTGGGCGAGCACCACGGCTCGCGAACAATACGGTCAGGTGGGTGTGACAAACACCATTAGGTGGATCAAATTTTTAATTTCCGCAAGTGATTTTCGGGTCTCCGGTTTCAACATCGAGTCCCTTTTGGAAACCGTCATGATTCCGTAAATCAATGAACTGAACTCAAATTGGGCGGGCAGACCGGCGAACCGAATGCCAAAATCCAGGATGTCCGTCCCATCCCGACCGGCAAGGACAAATCCCGGCGCCTTGTCGAGGTGATATTTTGCTGCCAGTTCCCTGTCCCCATCGAAATCATGAATATCCAGGTGAAGTAAATCTGAAAGGGCACAGATTTCATCTAACAATTGCTGGATATATTCACTGCTCTGATGACCCTGCAGGGTGAACAGGATGATCTCCACCGGATGCTCAAGTTCTTTAAATACTTCCTTTACTTGTTGGGCAATCTGTTCATTGATGAGTGTTTCCATTTTTTCTCCATCACAATCACCCCGCCGGGGTGAATTTATTGGGGCTATCAGGTATAACAACCGCCTTCACCAAAACCACAAACCGGGCAGGTCAGGTTTAACATACCGTCGTAATCCATGATCCCAATTGCACACTGCGGACAGGGTTCCCCGGGACGAACATAGAGCATGGACACTTCCTCTTCCAGAAGTGGTCCGGCAGGCAAAGGTAAATACTCCATCAAGTCAAGGCGGGCGAAAAGACGCTGCCGGGCATCAGCGGGCATTTCCGGAGTTGTTTCCACCTCCCGCACAATCTCAATCGTCCGCCGAAGTGTGTTTACAACCACACGACAGTTGGGGCAGGATGCCAAGTGGTGTTCCAGGTCGGCGCATAATTCCGCCTGGAGGGTTCCATCCACATAATCACCCAGTGTACCGATCAGAGCACGGCATTCATGTTCTTTCATCAGATTGCCTGTTCATCCTTCATACTTAATTCCGGGTCTATTTTGTCTGCAAAATATTCCGACAACTCTTCCCGCATCTTCAACCGGGCACGCAACAGACGTGTCTTCACAGCTGACTCACTTAATTCCAGTGCTTCTGCGGTCTGTTGAATGGACATTTTCTCTATATCCCGCATTAATAATACTGACCGAAGTTTGGGTGGGAGGCGTTCAATGGCAGCATCAATGAATTTGCGGGTTTCTTCTGACAGCAGTTCTTTTTCAGGCAGGCAGCACCAATCCACAATCTGATAAGGTTTTGAAAATCCTTCATCATCATTTTCTTCCTTGTCCTCGATGAAAAAGGCTTCCGGTTTTCGTTTTCGCAACATCATTAACACTTCATTCATGGCAATCCGGTAGAGCCAGGTGTTCAGGCTTGAGCGTCCTTCAAATTTGGGCAGACTGCGCAAAGCCTTTAGGTATGTTTCCTGGACCACATCCTCCGCATCCTGCGGTGAGCCCAGCATTCTCAGCGCCAGACGGTAAAGCATATCGGAAGTGTTTTCCACCAATCTGGAAAACTCTGCCCGGTCACCAGCCTGCAAGGCTGCCAGGGATATGATTCCTGTTTTGAGTGTATCAGTACTCATTTAGATGCACATCCACCAGTAAAGTTGCCATGCATGAGGAAAGATTCCATCCTTCAGGATAATGCCCAGGTGGGCAGGACATCCAAATCCAGCGGATCACGATGACCATGAGCAAAACGATAATAACCCGCTGCTGCGACCATTGCAGCATTGTCGGTGCAAAAATCGAGGGGAGGGATATTGACTGGAAATAGCTGCTGGCTCAGGAAGGTTTCGCGTAACGCCTGATTTGCAGAGACTCCACCTGCCAGCAGGATATTCTTCACATTAAATTTTTGGGCAGCCATCATCGTCTTGCTGAACAACACATCCACCACCGCCGCCTGGAAGCTGGCTGCCAGATCATTCACCGGCAGGGGTTTACGGTTACTCTCAAATTTCCGCACCATCCGCAGGACTGCTGTTTTTAATCCGCTGAACGAAAAATTCCAGGTATTGTCCAGCCGGGCACGCGGGAAATTAAACGCCTTCGGATCACCTGTCGCAGCCGCTTCCTGAATGGAAGGTCCCCCAGGATATGACAGATTCAACAGGCGGGCAACCTTGTCAAAAGCCTCGCCGGCAGCGTCATCCAGAGTGGCGCCCAACCGTCGATATTGAATATGACCGGTCATAAGGTTCAACTCGGTGTGTCCGCCGGAAACCAGCAGCGCCAGCAATGGAAATTCCGGTTCGGGTGGAGCTTCTTCATCCGCCTTATATACCCAGGCGGAATATATATGTCCTTCCAGGTGGTTTACACCCACCAGCGGCAGTCCACTCGCCAGTGCAAGACCTTTGGCAGTGTTCACTCCCACGACAAGTGATCCAGCCAGACCAGGTCCGCGAGTGACCGCAATTGCATCCAGATCAGGCAGGCTGAGATGCGCCTGTTGCAATGCCTGATCCACCACGGGATAAATGGTGCGGATATGCTGGCGTGAAGCAACTTCCGGGAAAACACCGCCAAATTTGGCATGCAATTCCATTTGGGTTGCCACTACGGAGGAATGCAGGATGCGCCCGTTTTCCAGAACCGCGGCTGCGGTTTCATCACAGGATGTTTCCAAACCCAACACCCGGGCAGGAGGTAACTGAATTGGTTCGGTCATGGCATTCCTCCTAATAAATTAATCCATCATTTTACTGGCAGCACCAGATCCAATGGGAAGGATGCCAGTGCTTCAAATTTTCCATCTGATCGGGTCAACCAGGTATCCTCAAGCCGCATTCCCAGGCTGCGTTGCGGGTAATAGAGACCCGGCTCGAGGGTGAAGACCGAGCCAGGATGCAGCCGTTCTGTTTCTCCGGACGTTTCCCTGCTGAAGGGTTTTTCATGCACCCGCAAACCCACCCCGTGCCCCAGTGTATGGACGTAACCTGTTTCGGTATTTGGTTTGGAGCGGATGGTGTCATGTCCGCGTTCTTCAAATAATTCACAGGCGCGCACATGATAATGATACAACTTCTCACCCGGTTTCAATTCACTGATCAACTGCCGGTAAACTGCGAGGACATCTTCATATAATTTAAGAGCTTCGTCCGTTGCGTAACCCAGGCACCACGTGCGCGTGAAATCGTAATAATACCCCCCCTCCTGTTCACACGGGAAAATATCAAAAACAATGGTCTGACCAAGTCTCAGGGGATCTGAAGCTGTGCCGGTGGAATGGGGAACACCAGCATCATAACCCTGGGCAAAGATTGTGCCCTCAGGATTTTCAGCCCCGGCTTCCGCCAGCCATAAATTGATTAATTTTTTTACCTCCCCGATGGTTAATACTTCCCCGTTGGTATTCAGTAGAACCTCTCCGCTGCGGTGGCGGCTGGTGAGAAAATCCGCCACCCTACCGACCACACCGGTGGTTATTTCTCCCATATGACGGATACGCTGAATTTCTGTGTCATCCTTGGTCATCATTGCTTCTGCAATAATGGGATCCTGTGCATATCCAATAAAAGAGAGATCCGGAAGCATTTTCTCCACCATTGAGAGGACTGCGTAAGCCGCACCCACTTCCAACATTCCATAGATTGCCACTTTTCCACTGGTCAGTCCATGGTCGGTAAACATTTTTTGATACCGCAACGCTGTGGCTTGCACCTGGTCACCCCCGGCTTGATCCCACAATTCCTTCCAGGGGTAGATGGAATAGGGACAGGTTTTCAATCCGGTTCGGGCAGCCTCATCACGTTCCATGGACTCATGGAACAAAACCGGTTCCTCTCCCCTTTTTTTAAGTAGATCCGCCCGGGTAACATGCCCGCCCCCGGTCATATAAACCATCACCGGGTTATGCTGGGCGGGTCCCATGATTAATAAAGCGTCAATATCATTGGCTTGCATTAATGCGTCAAGATCAGATTTCATTGGGTCACCTTATGGATGATTGTGATGTTTGGAATGCCTGTGCCAAACCTGACAACAGTGAGCCTTCCTCCTCTGGAAGAACGGTGCGGGGGTCAAGAACGACACGGTCATTTTCCACGCGGGCTATGATGGGTGGTTCCAATCCCCGCAGAATGGATAAAAATTGATTGGGCTGTTTTACCTCGAAGGACAAGACATACGTGGGCAGGGTCTCCTCCGGCAGGCTTCCCCCGCCCACCGTGGACAGACTGGGAATAACCTCACCTGTAACCACAACATCAGCCCAGCGTTCAGCACGGGCTTTGATCAATTCCAATGGCAGGGAAATCATGCGCCAGATGGGTATTTCAACCAACGCCTCGTCTTTCAGATAATGGAGCAGGGTCGCGGAAAGCGCTGCCAGCCGGGTTTTGTCCACACGCAAGGCACGCGCCAGGGGATGTTTTTTGATTTTTACCAGCAACTCCGCACGCCCCAGGATGATGCCGGCTTGGGGACCTCCGAGTAATTTATCCCCTGAAAATGTGATGACATCCGCCCCCGCTGCCAGCGATTCCTGAATGGTTGGTTCATGCTTCAAGCCAAAACGCGCTGTATCCAGCAGGGTACCCGAGCCCAGATCATCCATGACCCAGACATTATGCTGATGGGCGGCATTGACAATTTCAGCAAGTGACGGTTCACTGGTAAATCCAATGATGCGGAAATTGGAATGGTGAGCCCGCAGTACCAATCCTGCAGAGGTTTCCAGTGCTGCCTGGTAATCAGAAATGTGAACCCGATTGGTGGTGCCAATTTCCACCAATCGAGCACCGGATTGTGCCATCACATCCGGAATTCGAAACCCACCCCCAATTTCAACCAGCTGCGTACGCGAAATGATCACCCGGCGGCGGCGGGCAAGTGTACTGAGAACCAGCAGGACTGCCGCGGCATTGTTGTTGACCACCAGGGCAGCCTCCGCTCCAGTCAACCGGGTGAGCAGTGCTTCCGCATGAACAGAACGGTTGCTTCTGCTTCCCCGCTCCAGGTTGTATTCCAGTGTGCAGTATCCTTCGGAAAAGACCCGCGCTGCCTGGGCAGCAGCCCGGCTGAGCGGGGCACGTCCTAAATTGGTGTGCAAAATCACACCACTGGCATTAATAACCGAAATCAGGGTGGGGCGCAACCAGAGCTGCAGCAACTCTCCCGCCCGGTCCATAATTTGATCCATGGATGGAGCGGGGACTCCAGCCACGGCATCCGCGCGGCTTCCGGCGACTGCCTGGCGAATGGCTTCAACTGTCAGTGGACGACCGTAACGACCCACCAGACTGATGGCAGGTTCGGTTTTCAGCAACTGGTCCACAGATGGCAGGGCACGCAGATCAGGCATCCGGCGTCTCTTGTGGCGGCTTCCAGCGGCTCTTTTCCCACATCCGCAGAAGCAGTTCAATCACAATCAAACCAGCCGCGATGAAGATGGCGATGGGCAAGGTCAGTACGCGCCCCAACTGTAACCACACAAGAAGTCCGATATAAACCCCAAACCAGATTGATTGTCGAATGATCACCTGACCATCCGCGGGTGGTGTCGATGGGAAACGTCTGTTCAGGAAGTACATCACCGGCAAAGCTGTTCCACAGGCTGCAAGGGTGGCGAAGAAGAAGAACAGCCAGCGATACCCCAATGTTGGAAGGGTGCCCAGGATGAGCCATGCCAATCCGCCCAATCCAATGAGTGCCAGCAGAATTCCTGTGAGGAGAATTATCATGAAGGGGGGGAATGATGTCGTTTTCATATAATGCGATTATACTCGATTCATTGATAAGCCATCTTTTGGTGGGTAAGATTAAGATCAATCAATGGATGATCGATTCTCTTCATCGTCCAATAAAAGAAGTTTTGTAATCATCAAGATTGATTGTCAGATCAAATTCGGAAGGATGATTTATTCTATTATCGATGCAGATAAACTCCATTGATTGATCATTTGTTTTTTTGATTTTCCTATCACAATTAAATCCCAGCAACATTTTACACAAATGTTGGCATTGGGATTTTTAACAAAGAACACCTTTTATGGTAAAATCATTACATCAATCAACCCTGCAAGGATTTTCCTTGCGGCTCATCCAGAGAGGTGGAGGGACCGGCCCGAAGATACCTCGGCAACCACGAAAAATCGTCGGTGCCAATTCCGGCAGAGCCTTCCCGGGGAAGGCATTCTGGAAGATGAGCGAGCTTGCCGTTCACGTCAACCGCCTCTCTTACCAGCGAGGCGGTTTCTTAATAACGATCGAACACTGGAGGTCTGCCCATGAACCGAACCCATACCAACCGCCGTTATCTCGATGCATTGCAGGATCATGTGATGATCTTTGATGGAGCCATGGGAACCAGCCTTCAGTCCCAGAACCTGACTGCTGAACATTTCGGTGGGGAACGAACCATGGGCTGCAACGATTATCTCGTCATAACCCACCCGCAAGCCGTGGAAACGGTCCACCGCTCCTTCCTGGATGTTGGGGTGGATGTAATTGAGACCTGTACATTCCGTTCCAACCGGTTAACTCTTGGGGAATATGGTTTGGGGGAACAGGTAATGGAAATAAACCGGGTGGCTGCGCAACTGGCACGCAAATTGGCAGATGAATACTCCCGATCCACCGGTCATCCCCGCTTTGTCGCCGGCTCCATTGGTCCCACCGGAAAGCTTCCCTCGATGAATGATTCTGAGTTGTCCAACATCACCTTCGATGAACTTGCGGACATCTTTCGTGAACAGTCTGTGGGACTTATCGAAGGAGGGGTTGACCTGCTGATCATTGAAACATCCCAGGATATCCTGGAAGTGAAGGCTGCAATTGACGGAGTTCAGCGCGCCTTTCTTGAAATGGGTCAATATCTTCCCATTCAAGCCCAGGTGACACTGGATACCGCCGGTAGAATGCTGCTGGGCACCGACATCCATGCGGTTATGGCGATATTAGAGCCATTGCCTGTGGATGTCATTGGCATCAATTGCTCCACCGGACCGGAGCACATGCGCGAACCCATCCGCATCCTGGGAGAGACCTCCAATCTGCCTGTCTCCTGCATTCCCAATGCCGGTCTGCCAATTAATGTGGACGGACAGGCTGTTTATCCTTTGCAGCCCGAACCCTTCGCTGATGCCCTTTTGGAATTTGTGGAAAAGAACAACATTTCGGTGGTCGGCGGCTGCTGCGGCACCACACCGGCACACTTAGAAAAGGTCGTGGAAAAACTGCACAATCACCCCAACCCGCGTAGACCCAGGCTGGAGATTCCCCGCCTGGCATCCGCCATTCAGGCAGTGGACATGCAACAGGAACCGGCTCCTTTCCTCATTGGGGAACGGTTGAATACAGCCGGCAGCGCCAAATTCAAACAACTCGTCCTGGCAGATGATTTTGATGGTTCCCTGTCCATTGCCCGCCAGCAGGTCAATAACGGGGCGCATGGATTGGACCTCTGTGTGGCACTGACCGAACGCCCGGATGAAGCAGCCTTGATGACCCGCCTGATCAAAACCCTCGCCTCCACCGTCCGGATTCCATTCGTGATCGACTCAACTGAACCGGATGTCATGGAGGCTGCCCTGAAGACTGCACCAGGACGATGTCTGTTGAATTCCACCCATCTCGAAGGGGGCAGGGATCGTGCTGATCGGGTATTTGGCTTGGCAAAGCGATATTCAGCGGCAGTTATTTGCCTGACCATTGACGAACAAGGCATGGCTCGAATAGCTGATCGCAAACTCACGGTTGCGAACCGCCTGTATGAGATTGCAACCAGGGAATATGGCTTGCGCCCCTGTGATCTTGTTTTCGATGGTTTGACCTTCACGCTGGCGACTGGTGATCCGGATTTTGCCAATAGTGCAGTGGAAACTCTGGATGCCATCCCGCGCATCAAGGCGGAATTGCCGGGTGTTCTGACCTCACTGGGGATAAGCAATGTATCCTTTGGCTTGCAGCCCGAAGCCCGGGCTGTAATTAATAGTGTCTTCCTGTTCCATGCCGTTCAGGCGGGTTTGGACATGGCAATTGTCAATCCCGCGCACATCACACCTTATGCGGAAATTCCTGAAGAGGAACGGGAACTGGCGGAAGACCTGATCTTCAACCGGCGGGAGAATTCCCTCTCCCACCTGCTCCAATATTTTCATACCATAAAACATCCAACCGGGTCTGCTGAAACTACAAAATCCGCCCTTCAATCCCTCCCACCAGAGGAACGCCTGCACCGCTTCATTCTGCAGCGTCAAAAAGAGGGAGTGGCAGAGGCAATCGATGAAATCATCAATCAGGTTCCGGCAGAAGTGCGGAATCAGGCAGCGGTAAACATCCTTAATTCAGTTTTGCTGCCTGCCATGAAAGAGGTCGGGGATAAGTTTGGAACCGGCGAATTGATCCTGCCGTTTGTGCTTCAATCCGCTGAAGTGATGAAAAAAGCCGTGGCGCACCTGGAAAAATACCTGGAACGCAAAGAGGGCATTTCCAAAGGTCGGGTGGTGCTGGCTACGGTCCATGGTGATGTACACGATATTGGCAAGAACCTGGTGAAAACCATCCTGATCAATAACGGCTATACGGTTTTTGACCTGGGAAAACAAGTTCCGGTGGAGACCATCATTACCAAAGCCGTTGAAAATAATGCGGATGCCATCGGTTTGAGCGCCCTCCTGGTCAACACCAGCCGGCAGATGCCATTGATTGTCAATGAATTGCACCGGCGCGGATTACAGATTCCTGTATTGATTGGCGGAGCTGCCATTAACCGGCGTTTCGGACACCGCATCCTGTTAACCGACAATAATGAGTGGTACCCCACTGGTGTGTTTTACTGCAAGGATGCCTTTGAGGGTCTTTCCACCATGGATGCACTTACATCACCGGATCATACGGTTTTGCTGGAACGCATCCGGCAGGAAGCCGCCCTTGAACTGGGTCGGAATACCCACCCATTCCTGGGAGAAACCCAACAACATTCCGGAACACCTCCAGCAGCATCAATTCCGCGGGTCCCCGGCTGGGGCGTGCGCATCGTCCAGGAGATGCCTTTGGAATCGGTTTTTAATTATCTCTCCATCAATGAACTTTACCGGCTGTCATGGGGGGCGAAAAACATCCAGGGGGAAGCCTGGGAGAAGATTAAAGCCGAATTTGATTCCCGGTTGAATGAAATGCAGCAGGAGGCAGTGAGTACCGGCTGGTTAAAACCCCGGGGGGTGTATGGTTATTTTCCAGCCCAGGCAAATGGTGATGATGTTGTCATTTATGACCCTGTCTCCCTGGACTCTTCACCAATTGAACTCACCCGCTTCCATTTCCCACGCCAGTCAGACGGTGAATACCTGTGCCTGGCGGATTACTTTACATCTGTTGAATCCGGAATCATGGATGTGGTCGCCTTACAAGTGGTGACGGTAGGCAAGGAAGCCACGGATCAGGTCGACCGGCTGCAGGCAACCGGGGATTATTCCGCGGCTTACTTCCTCCATGGGCTGGCTGTTCAGACTGCGGAAGCTGCAGCGGAATATCTTCACCAGCACATTCGCAGGGAACTGGGATTGGCGTCCGATCAGGGAAAAAGATATTCCTGGGGCTACCCTCCTCTGCCAAATTTAAACGATCATGCCAGAGTGTTCAGGCTTCTACCGGTTGAACGCGAGCTGGGCATGAGCCTGACATCAGCTTTCCAGCTTGTTCCCGAACAATCCACGGCTGCGCTGATTGTGCATCATCCCCAGGCAAAGTATTTCAATATCGGTGATAACCGGATTGACCAATTGCTTGAGAAGTAACTTTCCCAATAAAAGGATTTCTCCATGAATGAACCACAACGATTTCAGGAAATTATCCAACACGGTGGACCACCGTTGATTTCCGACGGAGCCATGGGGACATTATTGAATGCACGTGGAATTAGTTTTGAACAATCCTTCGACTCGTTGAATTTGATCAACCCCGCGCTGGTGGCTCAAATCCATCGTGAATATATTGACGCCGGTTCCACCATGATCCAGACCAATACATTCAGCGCGAACCGCTTCAAACTGGCACTGCATGGTCAGGAACACCTGTTGAGGGAAATCAATAAAGCCGGAGTTGAACTTGCCCGCCGGGTGGTGTTGGCATCTTTCAAGGATGTCCTGATTGCCGGGGACATTGGTCCACTGGGAGTGCGGCTGGCACCGTTTGGACGGGTTCAGCCGGAACAGGCTTACCAGGTGTTTTCCGAGCAAATCAGCTCCCTGGCTGAAGCAGGCGTGGATTTATTAATCATCGAAACCATGACCGATTTATTTGAACTTGACGAAGCAATCCGGGCAGCCCGCGAGGCGGCATCCGGTCTGGGGATCATCGCTTCGATGACCTTCACCCGGGATAACCGTACCCTTTTGGGTGACAGCCCCGCCAAGGTTGCCCGCCACCTGGTGGAATCAGGCGTCGAGGTGATCGGAGTCAACTGTTCGGGAGGTCCCAGCCAGATCTTGCATATCCTGCGGGAGATGCACCAGGCGGTGCCGGAAGCCAGGCTGTCCGCCATGCCGAATGCTGGCTGGCCGCAGCAGGTGGGCGGGCGGATCATGTATCCAGCCGGGGCAAGTTACTTCAGCGAATATGCCCTGGCGTTCTGGCAATATGGCGCGGTGGTAATTGGCGGCTGCTGCGGAACAACCCCCCAGCATATTGCTGCCATGCGCAAGTCAATTGATTCCACTCCGGAACGCCCCACCAATGGACAGGATGCCCTGGCTGTTTTGGAGCTTGATGACCAGGCGGCTGAAATCCATCAACCCACCCAGTTTGCCCAGAAACTTGCCGACGGGCAGTTTGTATTTGCTGTGGAAATGGACCCGCCGCGCGGTCTCAGCACCCACAAATTACTGGCGGGAGCCAGCCTTCTCTCCGAGGCGGGTGCCGATGTCATTGACGTTGCAGACAGCCCGATGGCACGCATGCGGATGAGTCCCTGGGCAGTCTGCAGCCTGATCCAACGCAAGGTGGGTATTGAAACCACGCTTCATTTTCCGACCCGGGGTCGCAACCTGCTGCGTGTTCAGGGAGACTTGCTGGCTGCCCATGCACTGGGAGTGCACAACGTTTTTGTTGTCATGGGAGACCCCACAGCCATCGGCGATTATCCGGATGCGATGGACAATTATGACCTGGTTCCCTCGGGCTTGATCAAACTCATCAAACAGGGGTTCAATGTTGGTCTGGATCATGCCGGTACCGACATCGGTCAGCCAACATCGTTTTTTGTCGGTTGTGCACTTAACCTTCATCCGGAAAACCTGCAGAATGAAATCAGAATCCTTAAAAGGAAAATCCAATCGGGCGCGGATTTTATCCTGACCCAGCCCACATACAACCCAAAATCAGCCCTGGAAAACTTGAGAATCATCCGGGATTCCCTGGAGGGTTTGGAAATCCCCATCCTGGCGGGCATCCTGCCACTGGCATCCACCCGGCATGCTCAATATTTATATCATGAAGTACCAGGAATCCTCATCCCGGAGATGATACTCCAGCAAATGAATTCCACAGCCGATAACGGCGGGCAACTGGGAATGAAAATTGCGATAGAATTAATCAGTGAATTACGCCCTGCCATCCAGGGTGTGTACCTAATGCCGGCATTCAGCCGGTATGATATTGCTGCTGAGATCATTGAAACCATCAAAGCAGAATAATTCGGAAGGGGTGGGATATGCTGCTGACAATTGACATGGGTAACACCAACCTGACCCTGGGGTTATACCAAAAAGGTGTGACGGGTCCACGTTGGCGATTGGCTACTGATCACGAACGCATGCCGGATGAATATGGTCTGCAGTTCCTGGGATTATTGCAGTATAGTGAAGTTACTGCAAACCAATTGGAGGGGGTTTGCCTTTGTTCGGTCGTGCCACCGCTGACCGGTCGCATCACCGACGCCTGCCGACAATATCTGAAGCAGGATCCCCTGGTCGTCAGCGCCAGCCTGAATACAGGTATAAAAATTGGGTATGAGGATCCTTCTGCTGTCGGGGCAGATCGGATTGCTGATGCAGTTGCTGTCCATACACTTTATGGTGGACCCGCCTGTGTGATTGATTTTGGTACCGCCACCACCTTCAATGCCATCACCCGGGAAGGTGAATACCTGGGAGGAGCCATTACTGCCGGAGTGGGACTGGCGGCAAATGCACTTTTTGAGCATACTGCCAAATTACCCCCGGTGGAACTGGCGGCTCCGCCGAATGTCATTGGTCGGAATACTGTGCATGCCATGCAAGCCGGGTTGATCTTCGGTTATGTCGCCATGGTGGAGGGCATGACTGCCCGTTTCCGTTCCATCCTTGGAGAAGACATGAAAGTCATCGCCACAGGTGGGCTCTCCGAGGTGATTGCCCATGAGACATGGGTTATTGATATCATTGCCCCCTGGCTGACATTGGACGGCTTGCGCATCATTTGGGAACGCAATCATCCGGCTTGATATCCATAGATGGGAGGAACATGAATCCAATATCCGGAAAAAACATTGTTTTAGGGGTCACCGGTTCCATTGCTGCATATAAAGCAGCTGACCTTGCATCCAAACTACACCAGGCTGGGGGGATGATCAATGTGGTCCTCACGCCCAGTGCCTGTCAGTTCATCACGCCCATCACCTTTCAATCGGTAACCGGACGAAAGGCATATGTCGATGCGGATCTTTGGGGTGGGGAAGCTCATGTCGTGCATATTGACCTGGGGCATAACGCAGACCTGGTGGTAATCGCCCCGGGCAGTGCCAATACGATTGCGAAGCTGGCGCATGGTATTGCAGACAATCTGCTGACTGTCACTGTGCTGGCAGCAAACTGCCCGGTATTAATTGCCCCCGCCATGGATGGGGACATGTATGCTCATCCCGCCACCCAGGCAAACCTTGAAATCCTGAAGGATCGGGGGGTGGAGTTCATCGGACCGGGTGAAGGGCACCTGGCTTCTGGTTTGATGGGCAAGGGGCGCATGGTGGAGCCCAGTGAAATTATGGATCATATCCGCTGGATGATGGCTGGAAATGGAGAATTGCAGGGACGTAAAGTTGTGGTCACCGCCGGAGGCACCCAGGAACCCATTGATCCGGTGCGTATGATTGCCAACCGCTCCTCCGGCAAACAGGGATATGCGATTGCCCGGGCAGCCCTGGACCTGGGTGCAAATGTGGTATTGATATCCGCGCCCACCTCCCTGCCCGCGCCATATGGCTGCCGCCGGGTGGATGTCTCCACGGCATATGAGATGCTTGCGGCTGTCCAGCAGGAAATTGGGAATGCCGATATTCTGTTGATGGCGGCAGCAGTTGCGGATTTCCATCCGAGACAAGCATCGGAACAAAAAATCAAAAAAAACAGCCGGCTCCAGGAAATCCCATTGGAACCCACCCGGGATATCCTGGAATGTATTGGTGAAATC
>CALMHE010000435.1 GCA_937863865.1 uncultured Anaerolineaceae bacterium
CTGGGAAGCCACCTGATTCCTGATGACATATTGCCCGTCCGGACGCAAAAATATCACCAACCGGGGATCATATATTGGAAAATTAATCTCTTCCCTGCCGGCTAATCCGGTTTGGGTTTATGGATAATATATTGGAGATATGGATAATAAACTGGATTGAATTCAATAAAAAAAGGAATACGATCAGGCAAAATAAAAAAAGACTTCCGAAGTTGTCGGAAGTCTTTTTTTTACTTCTATTTACCTGACTCAGGCAGCAATATCTTCGGCTGCTTCAGGAATGGTATAACCATTGGCGCGCAATTTTTTCTTCAGATCAATTAAAGATTTGCGTCCAAAACCGTCCACTTCCAATAAAGCCGCTGATCCAGCTTCCAGTTTTTCCAGGACCTGTCCAATGGTCGTGATGCCAGCTTTTTCAAGCGCTTCAGTTGGACGCTTGCCAAGATCAAGTTCAACCAAGGGACGGGAAGTCGAGACACGGTCAGTTTCCCGGGCTTTCACAGCTGATTTCATGGTCTTGCTGGCTTCCAGCTTGCGATAGAATCTGTCAACCTGACCCTCAATGTCCACGAGGCGCTGCTGCTGACCAGTAAAGAAAGGATGGCAGGAGGAACAAACTTCAGTTCGGATTACCTTGCGGGTGGAGCCTGTCGTCCAGGTGTTTCCGCAAGCGCAAACCACCTGCGCATCTGGATAATAAGTGGGGTGAATACCCTTCTTCATTGTCAATTTACCTTTCTGATCACTTCCACTTCCGGCGGTGCAGATGCGCACCGGCGGTGCGGAGCAATTTGTTATGCCTGTTCTTCGGGCGCCTGCTCCACTGGCATAACGCTGACGCGCTTTCGTCCATTGGGCAGAGTCTCAAATAAAACGACGCCTTCCGCGGTTGCAAAAATGGTGTCGTCCTTTCCCAGTCCGACATTTAAACCGGGTTTAATGCGGGTGCCGCGTTGACGTACAAGAATGTTCCCTGAAAGAACATACTCGCCCGCATATCGCTTTACACCAAGCCGTTGTGCATTGCTGTCGCGACCGTTTCGACTGGATCCACCACCTTTTTTATGTGCCATGGTACCTACTCCATTTCAATAGAATTGATCATCAGGCGGGTGTACGTCTGCCGGTGACCAGTTTTGGTGCGAATGCGTTTCTTGGGGCGATAGTGGAAAACAGTCAGCTTGGGACCTTTCACATGCCCAACCACGGTGGCAGCCACACTGGCGCCTGTTAAAGACGGAGTGCCAACTTCCACACGATCACCGTCCACAACCAGCAGCACTGATTCGAGTGCTACATTCTGGTTGGGTTCAGCAGTCAGGAGATCCACATCGATTGTGGCTCCCTCGACGGCTTTGTACTGCTTGCCGCCGCTTTCGACAATTGCATACTTCATTTTTTCTCTGCTCCAATCTTCACTTCACCACAGGCACCGCGCCCATTCTGCGCCGCGCTGCGGGGAAGTTGGGGATACAATTTAACGCCCCAGCCAACATACCGGGGCAGTGCAAGCCGATATTATATCTTGTGGCTATGAGTCTGTCAACTCCTTGAAGGATTTATTGGAAATAATTCATGACAAAAAATTATAATTGTCATCATATTTTCAGCTGCCGGAAATCATCATCCCGTTTTGTGACACCCACAGCATCCAGATGCTCCAAAAATGCCAACGCGTACCGCCGGCTTGTGTTGAAGTGATCGCGAAATTCCGCCACAGTTAGAGTCTTATTTTTCAATAAATACTGTCTGACCCAGTCAAGGAGGATTTCATAATCTTTTTTAAGAAATACCACCTCCGGATTGACACTGATAAAAATCCCCTCCTCCAATAAGACGGAAAATAGTTCCTCACCAATCTCAGACTGGCATTCCTTAAGGGTTGGAGGTGAAAAGGGATTCTTTACGAAGCGCGATATTAATTGATCCACCCGGGTTTGCTGATCTGGTGTAAATACCACCTGAAAATCAGACAAAGCCACACGGGCTCCATTTTCAACCATTTGCCCAACCTGTTCCCAGCGATTTACTGCTGCCTGAAAGGGTCGGGGTTGCAATTTTAGCCGGCTTTTTAAAGCCTCACGCGGCATCCCCCTGCGGAGTGGATAGGTTTGGTGAAATTTACTCAATTCATTAATTGCCTGGTCAGTTAATTTTTTCCAAAATGAGCTCGAGGTAAGCAGTGTTTCAGCAATCAGGTTTCCTTTCCTTTCATCAAGTTGAAGGATTAGCCCTGATTGAATTAATTCTCCGGCTGCCTGTTGGGCTACGTCATTGGAAAGCCTGGATCGAGCCACCACTTCCGAAAAAAATGTGATGTCCATTCCTGCCAAAGCTCTGAAAAACACATCTGTTGGTTCACCTTCCTCCAGTACCATTAAATGATCCAGAATCGTTGAATCAAAGCGTTTATGCCTGCTGGGCGGCTGTGGATCCACAATTCTTCCGCCACCCAGTGTTTCTTCGGGTGAAGGTCGGCGCAGAATATAATGATCTCCCCGCGCTGCGACGATTGGCTCTTTTAGCTCCAGTTGCAGCCAACCGCTTTCACCACCAGACAAAACCTCCTGCCCCAACAGGCGCACCCTGCCCATCACTTCCGTTGTCCCCAGGTAGAATTTTATCTCACTGTTATGGGTTAATGGATTTGCCACATCGGGAAGAAGTTTACAATGAACATCAATCCGCCGGGTTGTTTGATATGTGCCAATTGCAGCCACCACATCTCCACGTTGAATTTGATCAACATCAATCCCGCTCAAATTGACTGCGGTTCTGGTACCCGGCATCACCCGGGATTGCTTTTTTTTATAAGTTTGGAGGGATCGGATTCTGGCTTTTTTCCCGGAAGGGAGAATTTCAACCTCATCACCGCTGCCCAGACAACCATCCAAAAGCGTTCCGGTGACAACGGTACCAAAACCAGCTACCGTAAAAACCCGGTCCACAGAAAGCCTTGGGCGACCCAGATCAGGACGATTGGGTTGACCTTTCAGGCATTCAGATATTTTCCCGATTAAATTATCAATTCCTACACCGGTTCTGGCGGAAACCCGTACCAATGAAGCTGACTCCAACACAGAACCTGCCACTGCCTCCCGGATGTCCATTTCCACCAGGTCGAGCCAATCCGGGTCATCAATCAGGTCGACTTTGTTGAGGACAATGATGCCTGCCGGTACTTGAAGCAGATCCAATATTGCGAGGTGCTCCCGGGTTTGAGGCATAACCCCTTCATCTGCGGCAACCACGAACAACACCGCATCAATTCCCCCCACCCCCGCAAGCATATGGTTGATAAAATCCCGGTGCCCGGGCACATCAACCACGCCCACTTCCTCACCATCCGGCAGACTGAACCAGGAAAATCCCAGTTCAATGGTCATTTCCCTTTCCTGTTCTTCCTTCAACCGGTCGGGGTTTATCCCAGTGATGGCTGTTACCAGCGTCGATTTGCCATGATCCACATGACCGGCAGTCCCAATCACGTGCATGGCATCTCTCCGGACAATTTACATAACAAGAAAAGGGGAGGCAGACTTTGGATCATCCCTGCCTTTTCCCCAGGGTTTGGTCGTAATTATCGGTCATTTGACGAACCGCTGTTAAAAGTGCCTGCAGTCGTTTTCCGGTTTCTTCATTAACTTGCTGGAGATGATCGTTGAGATCATGAGTCAACTCTTCAATGGGAATGAACCGGTCGGTCAATTGCTGGAATTGTCTGCCCATTTCACGTTGTTGTTCTTCCTGTGAGAGAGCATAATTTGTCCATCTCTTTTGATCATCTGCGCGGAATCCAGCCCATTCCTGCCTGAAACGATCTTCCATCAATCGCTGCATCTCAGTAATTTCATTGATTCGGCGTTCGAAACGCTGGGTCACCTCTTCATATTCTTCCTGGGCATGTCTGATTGCCCGCTGGACGGCATCAAGGGATTGCAATTGAGCATCCAGGCTTGTGGAAACGGTCGAAATTTCATCGAACTTTGTCTGCCACTCCTTCCAAATCCGATCGCGCTCAACATTGAGCATGGTTTGTTTCTCGAGGAATGCGACCTGTGCCTGCCTTCTGTCCGACTCATTGGTCAGAATTTCCCCCAACCTGATTTCCAACTTCCGGAGTGAGTCCATTGAAATATCAAGTTTGCCGCGTTGTTCTTCATGCCGTTTTCGTAAAGCAGCCACTTCACCCTGAAGGTCGGTTAATTTTTTGGCGTCCTGTCGTTGATTGTCTTCCAACAGCTTTTGAGCATGTTGATATTCATCATCAGATCGACGGGCTTGAAGCATTTTCTGTTCCAAATCCTCGATCAATCGCCCCAGCCGGAAATCCTCCTCCATCCGGGCTTGCAGACTGCGTTTCAAATCACCATAAGGTTCCAATCCTTTCCGAAGGTCAGCAATTGATTTATTGAAGGTGTCCACATCTCCCTGGCGGATCTTTTCTTGTTCGCGTTCTTTTTCTGCCCGTTGACGCTCGACTCCTTCCAGGGAGCGACCAAATTCAACTCTCAATTGCCCGATGGAGGTCTCCAATTGATCCATTTTACCCATCATGACAGACAATCTGGATAATTCGGTGCTTAGTTCACGAATTTGCTGCATCATCGAAGGAAGATTTCCTTCCAGGGCTGCGACCCGCTCCTGAAGAGTGGATATCGTTAATTTATCTTTCCGCCGTTCATCTTCCAACCATTCCAACCGCTGGACAATCTGCTCCAGTTCCATGATGCCTCCAATTATGTATTCATGATCATAATATTACTCAATTATGGCAGGTTAGGAAATCCTGATAATAACTGGAATATACCTTTATAAAAACCAGCCGGAAAAATGCCGGTTCCAATTAATAATACCATTGCTGCAATGATTATCAATCCCTCATACCAGGTTTCTTCGACATTCCATCGAATATTATCCGAGTGGAAAAATGATGCAATGCACCGCAACATGCTGAACAAGAATCCACAGACTCCGACCAATACCCAGCCAACCAGAAGCGGCATTTGGGATCCCAGCTCCCCCAATAAAGTCTCACGTACTGGAAAACCGCCAGTCAGCGGTAAACCAACAAATGAAGCCATGGCAAGAGCCATTGCCGATGCCAGGATGGGAAACCGGGTACCAATCCCCTTAATTCCTTCAATGGTCGGAGGGATCTCCCTGCTTCGTAACACTGATAATCCAAAGATAAGAATAAGAAGCGATATTTGCCTTGGGATCCAGTTGGCTGCAAATGTCTCCATCCCCAACCGGTTTTGCAGGCTCACTGCCAGCAACATGAAACCGGTATCCAGAATGATTGCATATCCCACCAACCTGGATAAGTTGTGTTGAAATGCCGCCCATACACCACCAGTCACAATCATCACCAACCCGGTCACCTGGAGGATTGGCACCAACATAATCCCCTGCTTTATCCAGATGTACCCATTAAGAAAATCCAGTCCCAGCATGAGAATGATAAAAGGCAGCAGACTTAAGATGAATCCAAAAGCAATCGGATGAACTTTTTCGGAGAGCATGGGTATCCAGGAATAAAATGGGAAAACCGCCAGCCAAAATGCAAATCCCAAACCGAGGGCTACTGAAGCTCGTAGTAAAACTCCCTTATTGGCAGGATCAATCTGCACCATTCCAAATGCCCATCCAGCAAGTAATATGAACGGTAATGCCAACGTTTGGAATATCAGGTATCGCATCACTCCCCGTGAGGGGGAAGTACCGGGAGGAACCATCATGGGAATGCTTGTTAATATCGCCATTTCAATCAATAATGCGCCAAAAAGAAAGGGCTCAACAGCCCGGGCGCTGACCAACAAGACAATAATTGTCAATTGAAGTGATGGCATTAGTCGATCAGGTTTGACCACCATTGTAAGCAATGCCCACACAGTCCCGAGAATAAAGAGATATACCAGGTAGGAGCGATCGGTGTTTTCCAAAACCAGGCGCCTGCCCAATATATTCAGTGTGGAGGATATTTCAATAACAAATGGACCAACCTTGGTTGTCATCCCAATTGGCAGCCAGCCTGCCATTGCTGCCAACAATAATTGACTGATGATCGATAGTATCCCAGCGATTTTCTGGTTGGCGCGCAGAAAGAACAATATCGCCGCGACAACCATCGGAAGAATGATCCAAATCCAGGGAGCGTTCATGTCTCTTCTCCCGGGACAATTTGAGCAATCAGGTACGCTCCCACCAGCGCCAGACCGATGGTTAGGATGGATAACAGTCCGGTAACCAACACCGAATTCTCCAATCCAGCATACAGGACTTCAAATCCTGAAAGAAGGGTCAATAATCCCAGAATGAGGCGGAAAAATTGATTGGTCATACCCAGTTGAAGCAGGCTCATGGCAATCAGGATAAAACCACCCATACGCATGGCGATATTTATGGGAAACCAATCTTTAATTGTTAAGGAAATTAATATTGCCAATGTAAATCCCAAACCAGCTGAAACGATTACGAATCCCCGAGGTGAAGTGGTTTTTAATATTCCTTTTCGCTGCAAGGGATCAGGCTGTAGAATAGCCAACATCGTCACCGCCGTAAATCCGGTCACTAATTTCACCGCAGCCAGCCCGATTGACCAGACTGATGTAATCATCCAGAAGACTGCCAAGTATTGCGCAACCAGAACCAGCAGGCTTGTTCTCCAGTTTTGACTTAATAGTAAACCCAGTGTGGTGGTCGAAACAATAACCACGGGGATAAAATATGTCCAGTGAACGGGCATGCTTCAGCCACCTCCCTGAATGAGGGTGAGTAATAATGCCAGCAGCACTAACGCCCAAAGAACTCCCCCGTCACCCTCCAATACCCCTGTTAAAAATCCCACCAATCGTTCGATTAATCCAAGCACCCACCAGATAATTTGATAAATCCAGCGTAAACCAAATACTGCAGATCCGATGGAGCCCAGCCTTCGACCAGCAATGACGATCCAGGATTCCGGGTTTATCCTTTTTCCCAATTGTCGGCGGATAAGCCAAATTGTCCCGATTCCCAGGCTAAAGATTACCAGGATAGTCGAAGCCCACCAGACTCCCACGCCCCCAAATTGGGGTCCGCCAAATATCCCAATCAGCCATTGCATGACAACCAATATGAACAACCCGACAGGATACATGATTCGCGCTACGGGGTCCGATGCAGTGACAATTTCACGCTCTCGAAATATATTTTTAAAACATCCCAGGATGAGAAAAAGGATGACCAAAAATACTGCGACCGCTGTCAGATTGAAACCGCCATTGATGATCGCATTCCACCCGGTAGCAGCCGGAGTATAGGGCAGTCCGGTCATTCCGATCAAACTTAGTCCCGCCAGGATATACCATAACGTTCCACCGGCAGTTGACAGGAAGAAAAAAATGCCGCTCAACATGATTGCGGATGTCCAGACACCAACAGAATCAGGATGACCTTGAATAACAGATATGACTGCCAAACCAGCCAATGAGATCATAAAGTAAGGTCTGCCCTTCAACTCATCTGTGGATGCAAACCACATCACCCCACTGTACAACATCCCACAAATGACAAGGGGTAAAAGGATTGCCCTCCAACCCTCAGGAATAAGCTGGGAAGGAAACCGCGCCAGGACTGCCAGACTTGACAGCGATGTCACAGTTCGAATGACTGTCCCCAACCCGCGACGCAATAATCCCTCTTCTGTAAAAGGTAGATTCAGTGGCAGGATTCCCAGTCGCAGTCCGCATCCAATTAAAACGAAGATGCTGATCAAAGGTTTCATGGTCTCCAATTCCAACGGGACACCTGTACCATTGCTGATGATCATCGCCCAAATTAATGCCAGAGTCCCCCCCAATCGAAGACCGAACATAATTACCACCTGATCCCGCAACCTTGCCGTGGTAACTGAGTTCATCATCAATATCAGTTCGACAATATCCAAAGCAGTCCATGCCAATGCAATGGACAGCGGATTCCTGGAGAATACCGCCAACAAACCAAAACTAACTACCACCAGGGCACGCGTCCAGATACCCGGATGGCTCTGGCTGGCAAGCCGGGCGGGAACGGTAAAGATAAATGCCATCGCCATGGTCATCAAGGTCATGGCGAATGACCAAGATATGTAATCCGCCTGAAAATGGATATTACCTCCAACCAGTGTGGTAAATCCCCTCCAACCCTCAACCTCGAATTCAGTGGGCAAACGAAAACGAAGAAAAACCATGAATCCAAATGTAAAAATGGTAATCACGACATGGATCACCCATGCCAATCCCATATGATTCCGAACGCGGTAAACCACGTATCCGACCAGGGTCATCAAAAACAGAAATAATGGAGCAAGAATGACAAGCATAAAATAAATCCCCTAGATGATTTCACCTGCATGCCGCTTAAGGAATTTTCCACCACCTGCCCTGCCACACCATTGTCCCTGATCCACGATCAGATCTCCTCCAAGAAATACTTTTTCAGGAAATCCTTTCAATTCCCATCCTTCATATAAATTATAGTCTGTTCGATGCCTGGCGACCGATATTCCATAAGTAAGAGAGTAATCCGGATTCCAGATGACAATATCAGCATCCGAACCAACCTGGATTGTACCCTTGCGGGGATATAAACCAAATATCTTTGCGGGTTGGGTGCAATGGAGCTGGACAAATTGTTGTGGAGTTATTCTTTTATGACCGACACCTTCCGTCCACATTATCGGCAGGCGATCACCAACTCCGGGTAATCCGTTGGGTGTTCTTGAGAAATTTCCCTCTCCAAGTTCCTTGCCGGGAATTTTTATCGATTGCCCCTCATAGATGATTTCTTTTGTTCCATCATAAAAAAATGGGCAGTGATCTGTCCCCACTGCCTGAATAATCCCATCCTTCAATCCCTCCCATAATCGGACCTGGTCCATCCCGATCCGTATGGGGGGTGAACAGATCCATTTAGCACCGTCCTCACGCTGTAAATCTTTTTCTGTGAAGCATAAATATTGCGGGCAGGTTTCTCCCATTATGGGAATGCCCTTTTCACGTGCATATTCCAGCATATCGACTTCCCCGGCAGTACTCATATGCACCAGGTAAAGTGAACCACCCGACTGGGCGGAAAAGGCAGCTCCCCTTAATGCAGACTCAACTGCCCCCCAGGCTGGACGCGTCCGGGCGTGCCAGATGGGTTCAGTATGTCCGGCAATCAATGCCTCCCGGATGAGTATGTCAATAACATCCCCATTTTCCGCATGCAATAGGGTGAGGATATCATGGTTATTGGCTATGCGCATCACCTTGAATATATCCCCATCCGGCAGGCGTAAACGATCGTTATATGCTGTAAAAACCTTGATGCTGGGTATCCCCTCCCGAACCAGCAGCGGGAGATCGGCTTCCACCTGTTCATCAAGGTGTGTGATATTCATATGAAAACTGTAATCGATGGCTGCCCTGCCTGCCGCCTTGTTATGCCAGGCCTCCAGGTTTGACAACAATGGTTCACTTTGTTGAGGAATAAAATCAATGACTGTAGTTGTCCCGCCAAAAGCCGCTGCCTTGGTACCTGTGTAATGGTCATCCGATGATACAGTTCCAAATGTCGGTAAATCCAGATGTACATGGGGATCCACACCACCGGGCATGACCAGTTTGCCAGAGGCATCCACGATTTCCGTATCATCCGGAATTGATAGATCAACCCCTATCTCCCGAATGATGCCATCCTCTACCAGAAGATCAGCCCGGCAAATTTTTGTGGGTGTCACCAGGCTGCCTGAGCGGATCAATAATTTCATTTTATTCTCCGTTTTCATAGATAGCCGGGTTTTCAGAATAAAACTTCAAATCACCCAGCATTGCCAGCAACAGCGGATCCAGATCCACATCAGGTAATTGTTCAGCGGCATACTGCCCGGCTTGTTGAGCCCTCTCCCGCAGGGAGCGCCATAATAGAGCCCGTTCCTCTGAACGCACCACCAGGTCATCCACCGTCTTTGCACTCTGAAATAATTCACCGGTGGTGTATAAAAAAGTCACCCTCTTCCATTTTGCAGCCACAATCGCAGCGGACAGCCTGAGTAAAGGTCCAATCGTCAGCTTGTAATATTCCTCATGTGCGCGGGGATGATCCGGTTCCGATCGTAATAATTCACGTCTCGTGGTCAGTTCATGCCCGCGCACTTCGGCAAATGTTTCAATCCGCCAGCGGTGATCCGCCCCAAAAGCACCTGTCTGATAAAAAGCCAGGTAATCCACAGCCACAACTTTGGGGGCAAAGCGGAGAGGGATGCGATACCAACCCAGAACACGGGCAATTTCAAGATCTTGGGGTGAAGGGATCACTCCCACCAGGATTAAAGCCGTGGATTCAGGTCGATTCACCATCGCTGTCTGTCATTTATACTGGTTGATCAACCCCACCTCTTCGTTGAATTCAGTGATGAGGGCATCAATTTCTGAAACCTGGGGAGGTAAATCGGTCCAATAATTCTTATCATACCATTGTGCCAGAATTTCCTCGTAAGTTTTGCCCTGCTGCTCCACCCAGGTGTAATACTTGAGATCATGCACCCGGCGGCGTTTCTCATAGGTCAATTCCAATAACGCATCAGTTGTTACACCCATCAGATATCGACCATAATGCTCGGCAGCATCACATTCTGTGTATTGCCCATATTCAGCATGCATTTCCTGGAGACGGCTACCATACAAATCGATTGAATCGGTAAGCACAGTCAAAACCACGTCCTGTTCACCCAGTTCATAATACTTGGCGAATTTAACCGCAGAAAGCATATTGGCAATGCCGGAAAAGCCCAAAAGATTCAATTTGGCAATCATCTCCTCAGGAACACCCTTACGCTGAAGATATGCCTTTCCAGCAGTTTCGTTGAACAAGCGTGCAATTGCGGTTACAGCTTCATCATCAATTGCCACAACCATATCCGTGTTTCGGACATTATGCACCCAGGGGATGTGTTTGTCGCCAATGCCTTCAATCCGGTGCGCTCCATAACCATTACGAAGCATGGTCGGGCATTGCAGTGCTTCACTGGCAACGATTTTGCTGGTCGGATACAGCGTTTTTAGATAATCGCCTGTCGCGATCGTTCCAGCTGAACCGGTTGTAAGTGCCACACCGCGGTATTCATCACCCGGGCGCATGGTTGCCCTTAACGCGGCTTCCATAGCCCGACCGGTGATGGAATAATGCCAGAGATAATTGCCAAATTCTTCAAACTGGTTGAAGATCATCAGATCCTGACCTGATTGGCGCAGCTCCCAGCATTTGTCGAAAATTTCCTTAACATTGGATTCGCTTCCTGGTGTGGCTATGGTTTCACCTGCCACCTTGGACAGCCATTCAAACCGCTCACGGCTCATCCCTTCCGGCATGATGGCAATGGAATCACATCCCAGTAAAGCGGAATCATAAGCACCACCGCGGCAATAATTGCCCGTGGACGGCCATACAGCTTTTTGGCTGGTGGGATCGAATTGTCCGGTTACCAGGCGGGGAACCAGGCATCCGAACGCTGCTCCCACTTTATGGGCGCCTGTTGGGAACCATTTTCCCACGATTGCGATAATTTTTGCCTTCGTACCGGTTAATTCGGACGGAAGCTCCACATAATTAATGTCAATAAAATCCCCACCTGAATCGATTGGTTGATTTTTCCAGGTAATGCGGAAGAGATTGCGCGGGTGAATATCCCACAAACCAATCCCCTTCAGTTCAGCCCGGATACCAGCCGGAATCAGGTTGGGGTCATTCATTTGGGCATAGGTCGGAATAATAATATTCCTCTCACGAGCCCGTTGGATGGCATGTTTTCGCCGCTCCGGATAAACGGTAAAATCAATTTTAGTCATCTACTTATTCCTCTCATTATTTTTTTCATGGTCATCGACCGGTGCTTCGCTAATCACATATAAAGGTCGTCCTTTCACCTCATCGTAAATCCGCCCAACATACTCTCCCAAAATACCCAAGGATATCAGCTGCACTCCTCCCAGGAATAGAATGGCGATTAGTGAGGACGCCTGCCCTGTAAACTGACTTTCCGTGGTTGTACGTAAAATAATCACAATAGGAATTGCCACCAATGCCAAACAGGCAGAGATAAATCCCATATAGGTGGCAATTTGCAGGGGCAGATATGAAAATCCTGTAATTGCGTTCACCGCCAGCTTGAACATTTTCTTAAATGGATACTTGGTTTCACCGGCAAACCGGGCTGCCCGCTTGTATGAGACACCGACTTGCTTAAATCCCACCCAGGAGGACATCCCCCGCAGGAAGCGGTGATGCTCACGCATCCGGTTCATCACATCCACGACTTTACGATCCAGCAACCGGAAATCGCCCGTATCCAGGGGGATTTTCACATCAGTAATTCGGAAAATCAAACGGTAAAAGAGAGAGGCTGTGAGTTTTTTAAACCAGGTCTCACCTTCACGATCTTCCCGGACGGCATACACGACCTCGAAACCTTCCCTCCATTTCTGAATCATCTCCAAAATCACCTCGGGAGGATCCTGCAGGTCAGCATCAATGATCACAACCGCATGACCGCGGCTGTAATCCAAACCCGCTGTCACCGCAAGCTGGTGACCAAAATTACGGGCAAAAATTACTGGACGAACCCGTTTATCCTGGGCTGCCAGGGCTCGAATTTCATCAGTTGAACCATCACGGGAACCATCATCCACAAGAATCAGTTCCCATGGTTCTCCGGTTGAATCCATCACTTCCTTCACCCTCTGATAGAGAAAGGGCAGTGATTCTTTTTCATTGTAAACGGGAGCAATAATCGTAAATGTAGGTTCGGTCATATTCATCACCTTCCCGAATTGAGAATTTTCCGCAAGGATTTCATGTCAGGTTCAATAATGGGAGCAGGCGGTACAGCCTGCATGGCTGCGTGGATATCCTTTAACCCATTCCCTGTATTCATTACCAAAATCGGTTCATCCGATTGAATGAGATTTTCCCGGCAGGCTTTTACCAATCCGGCGTATGCCGTGGCTCCCGCGGGTTCTGCAAATATTCCTGATTGACCCAATTCACCAATGGCTTTCAATATTTCTTCATCTGTAACAGTCAGGTATGTCCCCCCTGTCTCGGTTGCTGCATGGACTGCGCGGCTCCCATCCCGTGGAAGATCGACAGATATGCTGTCTGCCACTGTTTTGGCATTTACAGGGGTTATTTTATCCGTTCCGGCATTAAAAGCATTTGCAACGGCTGCTGAACCGGCTGCCTGGACACCTATAATTCTGGGCATTTGTTCCAACCAGCCCAGGGCATGCAAATCCTTGAAGCCTTTATGAATTCCAGAAATTATGTTCCCATCTCCAACCGAGACAAACACCGTCAACGATCGATTTTCTTTTGGCATCCGAAGAATTATTTGTTCCCAAATCTCAAAAGCCGCGGTCTTCTTGCCTTCCGCTGTGAAGGGATTATAACCAGTGTTCCGGCAATACCATCCAAATTCATCCGCCGCCCTGACACAAAGGTCAAATGCCTGGTCATAATTTCCATCCACCAATATGACTTGGGACCCGTAAACCAGCAGTTGAGCCACTTTTGCTGGTGGTGCTGAACGCGGCGCGAATATCACCGTTTTTTGACCCACTGCTGCCGCCATTCCAGCCAGGGCTGCCCCGGCATTACCGGTGGACGCAGTGGTGACCACTTCCATATTCATCTGCCGGGCCAAGGTGACAACCAAAGCACTGGCACGATCTTTAAAAGAAGCCGTGGGATTGCGTCCCTCGTCTTTAACCCAGAGGGATTGAATCCCCAGCTTTTCCGCCAGTCTTTGTGGGGAATAAATTGGCGTCCAGCCTGCCAAATGAAGGGGTGTCTCCCCTGCTTCCGGAGCATCCACAGGAAGAAGCGGCAAATATCGCCACAGAGAGGGATCCGTCCGGCTGGTGATATCCTCAATTTCATACTTCTTGCGGATCCCGCCAATATCCAGCACGACGTCCAGGTTTCCACCATCCGTGGGACAGGTGTACCTGACCTGGGTTGGAGAATATTCAGTTTTACACACTGAACAGCGAAAGCCAACAAATGCAGACATCCAAAATTTCCTATTCGTTATCAAATGGTACGCCCAATGAAGTGGGCGGTGATGTACGTAGAGTTCTTAATAAACGAGCCACAAATCGGCGGGTTTTTTCAGGCATTCCCGCCAGTACCTGTTCAACCCATTCCGCATTCCCGATATTGACCAATAATAGAGTCAGGATCATCAAGGGGAATGGTGCCACTTGCAACACCTGTGATGGGACTCCTGGAAGACTGGGTTGCAACACCAATCCCAGCCATTGCAAAAATGCGAACAGATAGGCACCCAAAGCCACCCGCAATGGATTCCAGGCGCCAAATATGGTAATTGCCAAGGCAATCCAGCCTATTCCATCCAGACCGGAGATGGTGCCTTTCCAACCAGCTTTCACACTAAGGGAGTACATGGGACCTGCCAAGCCAACCAGCATACCTCCAATTACTGTGTAAAAATATCGCATCCGATTTACATTAGCGCCCCGCACATAGGCAGCTGCGGGTCGCTCACCAATACCTCTGAGCATTAATCCGGGACGGGTTTTGAAGAAATATACATATGCCACAATAATCAGGAGATAACTGAGATAGGTCAGAATATCCTGCCGAAAGAATACCTGACCCAATATGGGAATATCCTTCAGGAAAGCAATGGGGGCGTATTTAACTGTTGGACCAGATAACCCCATGAAGGGGTTGCCAAGGAAATAAGCCAGATCCCGGCAAAGTAATGTCAGAATGAACCCCACTGCTACCTGGGATTGCTTTAAAGTAATGCTTGAAAATGCGACGATCAAGGCGACAAAACCGCCGATCAATGCACCCATGATAAAACCTAAAAATGTGCTTCCGGTGGTCACTGCGACCGCAAACCCGCCCATGGCAGCCAGTATGATGGTTCCATTCACAGAGAGGT
>CALMHE010000436.1 GCA_937863865.1 uncultured Anaerolineaceae bacterium
CAACAACAACCCCGAGTGGTTAACCGTCGAGCAAATCCAGCAGATGGTCGCCCCCATTGAAGCGGAGTATCTGCAGGACAAAATCGATTGAATAAATCAGCAGAGTAGACCGCACAAGGAGGAAGATGACGCATATCCTCATCACCGGTGTGAGTGGTTTGCTGGGTTTGAACCTGGCACTGGATTGCTGTGAGTCATATCAGGTGACTGGTGTTGCAAATCATCACAGGCTTCCGGGGGCATCGTTCCCTGTCATTCAAACCGACTTAAGCCAGCCGGGATCGGTCCAAAACCTGTTGGATGAAACCCTGCCTGACGTGCTGATCCACTGTGCTGCCCTCGCCAACCTGGAAGCCTGTGAAGCCAATCCGGAAACAGCGAAACATGTGAATGCCGTTTTACCGGGTGAATTTGCCCTGGAAACCCACAACCGGGGAATCCGCATGGTGCACATTTCAACGGATGCCGTCTTTGACGGACAGATCCCCCTGCCGCAATCCCTTGCGCCAATCATCGGCGGATACCAGGAGGGGGATGCCCCCAATCCGCTCAGTGTTTACGCCCGAACCAAGCTTGATGGTGAGCTCGCAGTTTCATCAGCCAGCCCGGATGCCATTATTGCCCGTGTTAATTTCTTTGGCTGGAGCCTCTCAGGGCGCCGCAGTCTATCCGAGTTCTTTTTTAATAACCTCTCCACCGGAAACCAGGTGAAGGGCTTTACAGATGTATTTTTCTGCCCGCTTTTAGCCAATCACCTGGGTCGGATCCTGTTGAAAATGGTTGAAAAAGGTTTGACGGGTCTGTACCATGTAGTCAGCCCGGAAGCTGTCAGCAAGGATGAATTTGGCAGAAGGCTGGCACGCCGGTTCGGTTTGGACGAATCCCTCATCACTCCAACCTCCGTCACCCGGGGTGGGTTGAAAGCCGCACGTTCCCCAAATCTTGTGCTATCCACCCAAAAATTAACCGAAGCCCTGGGCGAACCCGCCCCGGATATTAATGCCGGGCTGGAAGAATATTACAACCTGTGGAAACAGGGTTATCCCAACCGGCTTGTCAGGATGAATGGATAATAATCCCCTCTTTGTAAAGGTATAAAAGGAGTTCATGATGGATATTCAAATTGGTAAACATCTCCTTGGGGAAAAACACCCCACCTATTTTATTGCAGATATTGCAGCCAATCATGATGGCAGCCTGGAACGCGCCAGGATGCTCATCCGTTTGGCTGCTGAAGCTGGTGCAGATGCTGCAAAGTTCCAAAATTTCCGGGCTCCCAAAATCGTCTCGGATTATGGCTTCCGTACCATGGGAGGTCAACAATCCCATCAGGCAAAGTGGAAGAAGTCCGTCTTTGAGGTTTATCAGGGGGCATCCATTCCCTTTGATTGGACACCCGAACTTAAAGCGGTTTGCGAAGAAGCCGGGATTGATTATTTTTCCTCGCCATATGATTTTGAAGCTGTGGATTACCTGGATTCATTTGTCCCTGCGCACAAAATTGGCTCCGGTGAAATCGACTGGCTGGAAGAATTGGAATATATTGCCCACAAGGGCAAACCAATTCTGCTTGCCACAGGAGCTGCCAGCATTGGGGAAGTCCAACAGGCGGTTCACACCATCCTGGCAATCAATCCCCAGCTGGTGCTGATGCAGTGCAATACCAACTACACCGGAAGTGTTGAGAATTTCAATCATGTCCATCTGAATGTACTCAAATCCTACAAGCTGATGTTCCCCAACCTGGTACTTGGACTCTCCGACCACACCCCGGGGCATGCAGCAGTGCTTGGCGCTGTGGCATTGGGTGCCCGCTGCGTGGAAAAACATTTTACTGACGATCGAAACCGTGAGGGACCTGATCACGGATTTGCGATGGATCCCCGCGGCTGGCGGGAGATGGTGGAGCGCACCCGTGAGCTGGAACGTGCTCTTGGTTCAGCCGACAAGTTTGTAACCGAAAATGAACAACAGACTGTCATCATCCAGCGCCGCTGCCTGCGCGCTGCCCGGGATATCCAGCCAGGTGAGGTGTTGACCCGGGAAATGATCGATGTGCTGCGACCCGCAACACCCGGAGCAATCCTGCCGCCCCACATCCCGGAAGTCATTGGGTACAAAGCCGCCCATTCCATCCCGGCTGGCAAAGAGATCCGGTGGACAGATCTTGCTAAATGAGAATTCTTTATTTCACACAAGATTACACCCCCCACGATTACCGATTTTTAAGCTCGCTGGCTAAAACCGGACATGAGATATATTACCTGCGGCTCGAACGGCGGAATGCCCAATCGGAAGACCGTCCTTTGCCATCACAGGTCCATCAAATCCAATGGAGGGGCGGCAAAAAACCCTTTCAATGGCGGGATGCCCCCTTCCTGTTGATAGACCTGCGGCGCGTCCTGCACTGGATCCAGCCGGATATACTGCACGCCGGTCCGGTTCAATCCGTGGCATTCCTGGCTGCGCTGAGCGGTTTTCAGCCCCTGGTGACCATGTCCTGGGGATCGGATATGCTGGTAGATGCCGATCGGATGCAGAAGCGAACCCATTTCACCCTCAAACGGACGTCAATCTTCCTGGGTGACTGTCTGGCTGTGAGGAACAAGGCAAAAGAATACGGTTTCCCGGTGGAGCGCACGGTATTGTTCCCATGGGGTGTGAACCTGGAACAGTTCTCACCCTCATCCAATCCAGGGCGCCGGGCTGAAATGAGCTGGGGGGAGGACACCTTTGTTCTTCTTTCCGTCCGCTCCTGGGAGACCCTCTACGGTGTGGATGTGCTGGTGCGCGGTTTTGCCCGTGCCGCTGAAATCGCCCCACAGCTCAGGCTCTTCCTGCTGGCGGATGGCTCGCAGTCCGGCAAGTTGCGCCAAATCCTTGCCCAACATGACCTGCTCGACCGGGTCAGTTTTCCCGGACGCGTTGGTCAGGCTGATCTTCCGTCTTTCTACCAGGCATCCGACCTGTACATCAGTGCCTCCCACAGTGATGGGTCATCCGTATCGCTGATGGAGGCGCTTGCCTGCGGTCTGCCCGCCCTGGTTTCAGATATTCCCGGCAACCGGGAATGGATTACTCCCGGCGGGGAAGGCTGGCTTTTTCCCGACGGAGATGACTGCGCCTTGGCAGACTGCATTTTGGAAGCTCTCCGGCAGCGTGAGCGGCTTGATGTCATGGGTAAAACTGCCCGTGCTCTCGCTGAACAGCGGGCTGATTGGAAAATTAATTTTCAAACCATGCTCAACGGCTATGCGCAGGCTTTGGAGCTTCACCAGATCAAACCACCCGTGAAAAGGGGCAACTTTATTTTCTGATACAATGCAACCATGATGACTCAACCCCGTATTGTTGCCATTATCCAGGCTCGAATGAGCTCAACCCGTCTGCCCGGGAAAGTCCTCAAAGATATCGCCGGTCAACCCATGCTGGTATGGGTGGTGGAACGCACCCGCCTTGCTAAAACAGTGGACGAAGTTGTTGTGGCTACCACCGTCGAGCCTTCCGATGACCCCATTGTTGAATTATGCAATGAACGGGGTTTTCCTTGTCAGCGTGGCAGCCTGGCGGATGTGCTGGATCGCTATTACCAGGCAGCCCGGCAATTCCAGGCGGATGTCATTGTCCGCGTTACTGCGGATTGTCCGTTAATCGATCCGGGTGAAATTGACCACGTTGTGAACGAGTTCATCATAAACCAGGTGGATTTTGCCGCCAACCGTTTTCCCCCGCCATTGGGGCGCACTTATCCCATTGGATTGGATGTGGAGGTGTGTTCGTTTAACGCATTAAAACGCGCCTGGCAGGAAGCCACCCATGGATTTGAGCGGGAACACGTGATGCCATATCTATACACGGTTCCCGGCAGGTATAAAGTCCTGCGGGTTGATCACACCCCCGATTATGGCGACCTGCGCTGGACGGTGGACACACCCGCTGATCTGGAGCTTGTCCGCACCATCGCGGATCGTTTTCACGGCAGGCAGGATTTCAGCTGGTACGAAGTACTGGCGCTGTTTGAACAGGAACCGGAACTGGCAAAGATCAACACCGGTGTTGAACAAAAAATATTAACCGATACTGAACAACAGGATAATCATTTATGACCAACCCGCAATCGACCGATGCAGCCCGATCCATCCGCTCCTGTCCATTATGCGGCAGCGGACGGAACCGCTTTTTTGAGCACCTGGAACACCCCACAATGACCATGGATTACCGAATTTGTCAGGATTGTGGATTCGTCTTTCAATCCTACATCTGGCAGGATTCCGAGTTGGTGGAATATTATTCCTCCCAGTATCGCGTTCAAATGGAACAGAGTGATTCCCCCACTGAACGGGTTCGGGCAATTGAAAATGCACGCGCCCGCCTGTTGACTCGGAAACTGATAGCCAGCGGGGTTGTTCCCCACCGTCACCTGGATATCGGCTGTTCCACCGGGGCATTCCTGTTGGAATGCAATCGAAAGTTTGGCTGCCTGGGCACCGGTGTGGAACCCGGCAACAGCTACCGCAGTTTTGCCCAGGAACGCGGGTTGGAAGTTTTACCATCCCTGGAGGAACTGGTCGTCGCCCCGGAGGACCGGTATGACCTGGTCAGTTTGATTCACGTAATGGAACACCTGCCCGACCCTGTTGGCACCCTGACTGACCTGCGCGAAACGACTCTTGCCCCGGATGGTTTGCTGCTGGTGGAAGTACCCAATCTATATGCTCATGACAGCCTGGAACCGGCACATATCTCCGCCTTCAGCCCTCACACGCTTGAACAGGCGTTGAAGAAAGCCGGTTATTATATTCATCAGTTATGGCTGCATGGTCAACCCCGCTCGAATGTCCTGCAACTGTATATCACTGCCCTGGCGAAACCATCCCGTAAAACCATTACCCATATCCTGCCGGAGGAACTGGTCGTCTTTCGCCGCAAGATCAGCCTGATTCAACGCAGGGTGCTGCAAAAGCTGATGCCCGGGCAGACCTGGCTTCCTTATCCTCCTTTGGAGGAATGACTTTATGCCATTTATAACCATTTTTACCACCCCAAAACCTTTTACTGATCCCCATATCAACATCATTCAACGTAATGCCATCCAATCCTGGGCACAACTGTGTGACGAGTTGGAAGTATTGATCATCGGCGAAGAAGAAGGCTCCGCCAGCGCTGCCCGGGATTTAGGTGTAAAAGTCCTGTCAGATGTACGCCGTAATTCTCAAGGAACACCGATGATCCCATCCATCTTCGAGCTGGCACGCCAAAACAATGGCAGCCCCTTCATGGCATACCTGAACACCGACATCCTTGTTCTACCGGATTTTTTACAAGCTGCAAAAAATGTATCCAGCCAATTGGATCGATTCCTCATGGTCGGACAACGTTGGGATCTGGATGTGCGCACTCCGCTTCATTTCACTCCAGGCTGGCAAACCCGCTTGCAGGAGTGGACATTCCGTGAAGGGAAAATGCATCCCCCCGCCGGGAGTGACTATTTCATCTACCCCCGGGAATGTTTCACCTCCATCCCGGAACTGGCTGTGGGTCGTGCCGGCTGGGATAACTGGATGCTTTATGAAGCCCGCCAGCGCGGCTGGAAGCTGGTTGATTCTTCCATGGACATTTTGTTGATTCATCAGAACCATGATTACCGTCACCTGCCAGGTGGTCAGCCGCATTACAAGCTGCCCGAAACTTTCGAAAATGTACGCCAAATGGGCGGGCGGCAAACTATCTTTACATTGTATGATTGCAACCGTCGCCTGACGGAAGGCAGGATTCAAAAATTTCCTTGTTCATGGCGGAAATTCTGGCGGGAGGTGGAAATTTTCCCCCAGGTGAAACTGCATTCCCGCTTTTTGGGAAGGATCAGTTATGCTGTTTTTCATCCCATCAGAGCATTTGGAAAAGCACGCACCCGCTTCCATGGCTGGCGGGTGCATAATAAATAATTAAACCATCAATTATTCAGGAGCCAATCATGCGTGTTGGTCAAAATCCCGCCAAATATCTTAAAAAAGTTGCCTTACCGGCTCCGGTTACTGTAGCTGTATTGAATTATATTCCGTTTATTGGGGGCTTTTATCAGCAGGTCCCGGATGTATTGAGGACCTGCATTAACAGCATTCGTGAAGCAACCAAACAGCCGTTTGACCTGATGATCTTTGACAATGGAAGCTGCCCGGAAGTCCGGCAGATGTTGATGGAGGATTTTGACCAGGGGATTATTCAATATTTAATCCTTTCAGATAAAAACCTGGGCAAGGGTGGTGCCTGGAATATCATCTTTGGCGGAGCGCCCGGTGAAATCATTGCCTACACGGATAATGATGTGCTCTATTCCAAGGGCTGGCTTCGACGTTCACTTGAATTGCTGGATACCTACCCCAATGTGGGCATGGTCACCGCCCGTCCCATCCGCACCGATCCCTCCTGGAACACACACACCGTGGAATGGGCTGAAGCCAATCCGGATGTGACCATGGAGCACGGTCAACTGGTGCCCCGGGAAATATTATTGGAATTTGACCGCAGCCTGGGCAAGGAAGCAGGCTTTGAGGATTTTTACAACTCCACCAGCGATACCCGCCTCGCATTCCGGGGAATCCAGGCATATGTGGGGGCTTCCCACTGGCAGTTTATTGCACGGAAGGATATCTTGACTCAATTCCTTCCCTTCCAGATGGACCGCCCCATGCAGCAGGTCAGCCGGTTGGATTTGCGTATGAATGATGCAGGATTTTTGCGTTTGATGGTGCCGGATCCCCTGGTCGCCAACATGAGCAATACCCTGCCCGGAACAACCAGTCCGACCATCTACAAATCAGGACGGCACAACGCCCTGCTTGAATTCCCCCCGGTAAAAAAATTATTGATGGGATTGTATAATCGGATATTCCATTGGTATTTTCAATAGTGATTATCATTAGGTACTGGAAACCCTGTCAAATAATTAATGAAACACTGATTAGAGATTCATATCCCGCACCTGCGAGGCTTGACTCTCCGAATGAAAATGGTAAGATGAAAATATGTATTTAAAAGGAAGCAAATGGAGCATGAACAGGCGCAGAAAACCGTTCAACCCATGGCGGATTCTGCTTCTGTTGATTCTTATCGGTGCGGCTCTGTATGTCAACCAGGTGGTCGTTCCTGCCACTCCACCGCTTTTCATCCCCACCCCCACCCCCACACTTCCTCCTGAACATTACATCAACCTGGCGCGCGGGCTTGCGGATGAAGGCAAGCTGGCTCAGTCCATCCAGGCGTATCAGGATGCCATTAAAATCTCACCCCGTGATCCTGGTTTATTTGTGGAACTGGCGCGTTTACAAATTTACACTTCTCAATATGACGCAGCCATCCAGTCAGCAAGTGATGCATTGGTATTGAATCCAAAAAATGCCACCGCACTGGCGCTACGTGGGTGGGCATTGGGACTGACTGGAAATTACCTGGAAGCCATTAATGCACTCAAGCAGGCGGAGCTGCTGGAACCGAACAACGCGATCCCCTACGCCTACCATGCGGAAATTCTGGGGCTTCAACAACAAAGTGAGCAGGGTGGTCTTGGAACCCTGGAGGAAGCCATTGAACTTTCCAAAAAAGCCCAATCCCTGGGACCCAATTTGCTTGAAACCTACCGTGCCCGCGGCTATATATTGGAAATCACCCAAAATAATAATGAAGCCATCGTCGAATATGAAGCTGCGGTTGCCCTCAATCCAAATATCGCTGATTTGCACATGGCATTGGGGCGGAACTATAGGGCTGTGGAATTGTATGACAAGGCTTACGAGGAATTCAACAAAGCCATTCCCCTCGATCCCACGAATCCCCTCCCAAAACTGTACCTGGCACGCACCTATGAAACAGTCGGCGAATATGCCCGTGCCATTCAATACGCAGAAATGGCAATCAAGGATGATCCTTCGGATCCTTATCTGCATGGCACGATTGGGGTTTTGTACAGGCGCAACCGGGACATCCCCAGAGCCATTCAATCCCTGCGGCTGGCAGTCCGGGGTGGAACAACAGAGGATGGGGCGGTTGTGAAAGGATTACCGCTGGATTATGGACGAATTGCCCAATTTTATTACACCTATGGTCTGGCTCTTGCGGAAGGCAAGGAATGCCCGGAAGCACTGCAAATATCCCAGGCATTGTTGCAAAATGTGAGCGCGGATGATTATGCCGTCTATAATGCCCAGGAAATCATAAATATCTGTGCCATTCAATCCGGGATTATTACCGCCACACCGGAAGCCAGGGAATCACCCGAACCTTGAGGATAGTCTGAATGTATGTTCGGCGTGACCCCAACCGGAATATCTTTCGCCGGGCGCCAACCCGTTCCCGCCCGGTTGTAATTTTAATCCTGTTGGCGATTTTACTGCCCAGCTTGTTTTATTTGCGCGGCATGAACGAAAAAATCGCCGAAGGCGAACAGGTATCTCCGTTCTCCCCCACACCCACACCCACCCGCACCCTGGATTCCTATGCCCGGGAAGCCAATATGCAATTTGATGCCGGTAATTTGCAAGGAGCCATTGAGGCATATCAACTTGCGGTTCAAAGAAGCCCGGGCAATGGTAAATTGTGGGCGGAACTGGCTCGCATCCAGGCGTATTCATCCAACCTGCTGACTGCCGAGGCTGAGCGTTCCACCCGCATGGATGAAGCCCTGGAATCAGTGAACAAGGCAGTGGAAGCCTCCCCGGATGACACCATGACCCACGCAATCCGTGCATTTGTGCTGGATTGGAGGTCTTCCTATGATCAGGATGCGGAAGAGCGTCAGCGCAAACTCAATGAAGCCGAGCAGGAAGCCATTCGCGCTCTGCAATTGGATGCAACCAATGCCCTGGCACTGGCATATTACGCTGAAATCCTGGTGGACCAGCAAAAATGGGTGCAGGCGGAACAGTATGTTCAACGTGCAATCGAACGGGATGATACTCTGATGGATGTCCACCGCATCAGTGGATATGTGCAGGAATCCATTGCGAATTATGCCGGTGCCATCCAGGAATATGAAAAAGCAGTTGCCATCAACCCGCGGCTGACCTTCCTGTACATTTCCATTGGCGCCAACCTGCGTCAGCTCAAACAAAATGACCGCGCCCTGGAATATTTCGCCAAGGCGGTCGATATCAACAAACAAATCGGTGTCAAGGATCCGATTCCATATCTTTCCATTGCAAAAACATATTCCCAAATGGGCGAGTTTTTTATTGCCGCGGCGAATGTTCGCAAGGCGTTGGAATTCAATCCCACCAGTGCTGATATTTATGGGCAGCTTGGGATTGTGTATTTCAAATCCCGCAATTATGAGGGTGCCATCCCGGCATTGATGTGTGCCGTTCGGGGGTGTAATGCCGCCACCAGCTGCGAAGTTCGTTTCTGCAATTCAGAAGTCGATCCCCAGATTGTCATTGAAGGTCTGCCCCTGACGCCCAACAATGCAGTGTATTATTACACTTACGGCTCCGTCCTGGCTGGAATGCACCGGCAAAGCAATAATTATTGTGAGGAAGCCATGAAAATCCTGGGGGAAGTGCGCAACGCCTTTGCAGATGATCCCACCATCATCGCCATTATTGAACCCAGTGAGAATATCTGTGAAGGATACGGCTACAGCCGCTAATCCTCCTTACAACTGCATATCATCAAGGATGGAACCATACTCGTAATGGCATCGTCTTTGATTTATAATCCTTATATAGACAATTGATCATAAACCGTGTAATCCAAATGAAAGGATGGTTATCATGGTTCCTCCAACCTCCATTTCATCCAGACGCCGGCTATTATTTAATGGGATGGCAGCGATTGTTGTCGTTTTAATGCTGCTCAGCGCCGCCTGCAGCCTGCCATTCATACGCCCCAAACCGACCTCCACACCTGAAGCCACAACCCCCCATCAGGTGAAACCCCAAAAAGAAGATCTCCCTCCCATGGTTGTTGAAACCATGCCTCTTCCCAAGAGCGCTCTCCCGGCGGATGGCAGGATCACCCTTTACTTCAACCAGAAGATGGACACACGTTCCGTTGAAGCTGCCCTCAAAGTGGTGCCAGCCCTTGGTGGAAAATACAAGTGGTCGGATGATGCCACCCTGGTATTTTCTCCGGACAAAGCCCTCTCACCTGGAACAGAACTTACCCTCACCCTGGATACTACTGCCAAGGCTGCCAATGGTTTGGCTTTACTCAACCCGGTTATGTTCACCTTCCAATCGCCCGCCCCCCTGGAGGCATCAGAAATGCTGCCCAATAATGGTTCGGTGGATGTCTCGGCATCTTCAGCAATCGTGGTTTCATTCAACCAGCCCGTGGTTGCCCTCGGCGCAGAAGCCGGGGATAATCCCGCAGCCTTTACGGTTGATCCCCCGGTGGAAGGCACGGCGGAATGGTTGAACACCAGCACTTATATCCTCCGACCGGATCCGGGTCTGGCTGGAGGTACCACCTATACTGTAACACTCAATCAGGATTTAACCAGCACTGCCGGAACCAGTCTGCAGGACATACCCGCCTGGGTGTTTCGGACAACCCTGCCCAGGATTATCAAGACCCTGCCGACTGAAATGCCGATGGATCTGGATCAATCCATTGAAATTACGTTTAATCAGGCTATGGATGCAACCAGTACCGAATCAGCGACTTCAATTAAAAACGAGGCTGAAATTCCTGTTCCCGGATCGTTCGAATGGAATGACGCCGGCAATATTCTCACCTGGAAACCATCCGGCTTGCTGGATTATAACGAAAACTATGTTTTGAATATTTCAACCGAAGCCCTGAGTTTCAGTGGGACTCCCTTGGAGAATGACCATATCAACCGGTTCCAGACAGTCCCCGCCTTGGGATTGAAATCCATGTATCCAAGAGCTGGAGAGCCCATCCAGGTCTATATGGGTGGATATGGATCGGTCTCCCTTGAGTTTACAACCCCGTTGCTGCTGAATCAGGACTGGGAACAGATGGTTACATTTTCTCCACCCATCGAGGATGCCTATTATTATGGTTACAACAGGAGCATCTATGTATCTGCGTTTTTCACACCAGATACTGCATACACTCTTATCATATCATCCAATTTAGTGGATAAATGGGGACGCCGGATGGGCAATCCAATTAGTAAAAATTTACGGACATCTGGACTCACCCCGCAATTAAGCATTCTCCCCATTGATATGGGACCTCACATATTGACCATCATCCCCAGAGAGACTGCCATTGCAGCCCAAGCCACCAACCTGCCAGGTTTGGATATATCAATGGCAGCTTATAATCCACAAGAAGCAATCATCGGGGAAAACAAAGATTCATCATTGATGTCTCTGTCACCGGATATGAGCTGGCATCAGGACCTGAACCTTGTACCCAACCGCGACCAGGCAATATCGATTGATCTGCAGCCGGATGGCAGCAAACTGGATCCGGGATTGTATATTTATCATATTTTTTCATATGATGCCCGGGATTTTTATGGCGACAAGCACTTCATGGCTGTTGTCTCACGGGTGCAGATGCTGCTTAAAGTATCCCGGGAAACCCTTTTCCTTTGGGCGTTAAATCTACGGGATGACATTCCAGCTGCAGGCGAACCAGTCACGGTTTACGATCATGACGGCACCATCCTGGCGGAAGGGGTTACGGATGCGGATGGAATACTCAAAGTGGACCTGCCGCCTGACAGGGAGAATTTTGAATCCATTTATGCGGTCATGAATGAACCCGGTGATGATTTATTTGGAATGGCGCGTACCGGCATGTCAGTCGGCATACAACCCTGGCAGTTTGGGATGTCCTTCAACTATAGTGAAAATGAACCCAGTTATTACATGTACACAGACCGTCCGATCTATCGTCCCGGACAAACAGTTTATTTCCGGATAGCCGCTCACAATCAAAGTGAAGGCAGATATTCAATTCCGGATTTATCCCAGGTATCCTTCCAACTTTATTCTCCTTACGATGTTGTCACCGGAACCCATACCCTGATGCAGACGATTGATATGGAACTCTCGCCATATGGTACCGCATCGGGTGAATTCACCCTGCCTGAGGATGCCGCACCAGGGATTTACTCCCTGGAATCAACCCCAAGCGACGATTATCAATCCATTACCTTCCAGGTGGCGGAATATCGCAAGCCGGAGATCGATCTGTCGGTTGAATCTGATGTATCTCAACTGTTGACCGGCGACGATTTGAATATCACCGCTGATGCCCGGTATTACTTTGGGGCTCCTGCGGGCAGTCTGCCCATCCACTGGGCTGTATATGTAAGAGATGATTATTTTAACATCCCGGGTGGATACCAGGTTGGAAAAAATGATAACTGGCTGCGCTTCTGCTGGTTTTACTGCACCCAGAGTTGGGGGGGTCCACTGCTTGAGGGGGATGATTATACCGACGCAGATGGATTATTCTCCCTCCATGTTGCCGGCTCCGACCTGGCAGGAGTGGTCGATGTTGAAAATAAACAAAAAATCATGGTCGAATTCACCATTACTGATGAAAGCGGTTTCCCGGTCAGCGCCCGCACAGAAGTAACCCTCCACCCGGATGATTTTTACATCGGCATCCGGTCTGATGCCTGGTCAGGCGCCGCAGAATCAATCATGGGATTTGATATTCTGACGGTGAACTGGCAGGGAAAGCCCTGGGGCAATCTTGACCTGGTTGCCACATTTTCCCGGGTTGAGTGGGAGGAAGGCGGCATCAACCCGGATACAGGAGAACAGCAGTACAACCAGGTTTTGGATGAGGTTGCCAGCACGGATTTGACAACCGGCACGGATGGGAAAGCGCGGGTGGCATTCACCCCGCCCGATCCTGGTGTCTACATGCTGCAGGTGCGCGGGAGCAGTGCGATCAGCCAGACCCAAGTCTGGGTGGGCGGATCAGGAGCCGCTGCCTGGCCGCGCAGTCCCAACCAGCGAATTCAACCACTGGCGAATGCCGATTTCTATAAACCCGGAGATACTGCCAGTATTTTCATCCCCAATTCACTCCCCGGTACTGTGTTTGGTCTGGCTGCGATTGAACGGCGGAATGTAATCCACTGGGAAACCTTTTCGTTTGAAGGTTCCAGTTATACCATTGAATTGCCAATTACCGACGAATATGCTCCCAATGTCTTCGTGTCCATTACTTTGATCAGCTATCCGGCTGGTCAAAAACCTGATTTTCTGATGGGCTATTTACCGCTGCAGGTGGATGTCTCGCATGAATTGCTTGAAGTGGAAGTAAGCCCGGAAGCTGATCAATCCGGACCGGGCGAGGAGATGACCTACACAATCCATGCTGCTGACTCCCAGGGCAAGCCGGTACAGGCTGAATTTTCTTTCTCCCTGGTCGACAAGGCTGTCCTGGCATTGGCGGATCCCAACTCCGAGGTGATCGAGAAAGCGTTTTACGATCCCTTCCCATTGGGTGTCTATTCCAGCCTGTCTTTGGCTTCATATAATTTGCGCTCGCTCCCTGCCCCAGCCGGCGGATTTGGCCGCGGCGGTGGAGGTGGTGAAGGGAGCGGAATCGTCCCGCCACCCACCCGTGAGGATTTTCGGGATACCGCATATTGGAATCCCTCCGTTGTGACAGATGACAATGGCACCGCCCAGGTGACATTGACCCTGCCCGACAACCTGACCACCTGGGTGGCTGATGTGCGCGGATTGACCACTGATGTCAAGGTTGGGTCAGACACCTGTGAATTGATCACCACCAAACCGCTGCTTGTCCGCCCGGTTACGCCGCGCTTTTTGGTGCTTGGAGACCGTGTGGAGCTGGCTGCGATTGTTCATAACAACACATCCGGCACACTGGAAACCCAGGTTTTCCTCAATGGTGGAGGTTTTACTCTCGATGATCCGGCACAATCCATCCAGCCGGTGACCATTGAATCGGGCGGTCGGGTGCGGGTCAGCTGGTGGGGAAAAGTGGAAGGCACGGATTCCCTTGATCTGACATTTGGTGCAACCGCCGGTGATTACAACGACCTCACCAAACCAATCTGGGGAAAATTGCCGGTATTGCGTTATTCCTCTCCACAAACCTTTGGCACTGCAGGATTCCTAGCAACCGGCGGGGAGCGGTTGGAGATTGTCAGTCTGCCGCGTTCATACGAACCAACCGGAGCGGAATTGCAGCTTGAGGTGATGCCCTCACTGGCAGCTTCCATTCTTTCCGATTTGAGAGCCATTGAACCCTATGACCTGGATTACACCGAACCAGCTCTATCCACCTTGATGCCCAACCTGTCGGTATACAAAGCTCTGACCGATCTGGAACTCGACCGACCTGATCTGATGCCCGGCTTGCAGGATGCCATTATGGATGTCATCGAAAGGCTCGAGCGGATTCAAAATTCAGATGGCGGCTGGGGTTGGACAGCCAATAAAACCAGCAATTTATACCTGACGACCTATGCCCTCTTTGCCCTCAAAGAAGCCGAATTGACCGGCTTCTATGTCAAATCGGAAACGATGCCGGCTGCCCGGGATTATATTCTTTCAAACCTGTATCCAGCGAAAATGGATGTGGATGACTGGCAGATCAACCAACTGGTGTTTATTGAATACACTCTCTCCCTGCTCGGCGAAAGTGACCGCCCGCTTGAAAATCTCTATACATTGCGGGAAAGGATGGATCCCTGGGCTAAGGCTTTGCTGGCATTATCCATTGCCCCCCAAAATCCCAGCATGGGAGATACCCTGCTCACGGATTTGAAATCCACAGCCTCCCGCGTCGCCACCGGGACATATTGGACGAATACAGTTGATGATTGGCATTGTTATTCCAGCTCGCTTTCCACTTCGGCTTTCGTGATCTATGCGCTGGCAAGAATGGATCCTGCATCCGATTTATTGGTGGATGCTGTACGCTACCTCTCACTAAATCGAAAAGCTACCGGCGGGTGGGGATCCAGTTATGAAAACGCCTGGATCATGTTCGCGCTGGTCCAATATTTGAAAGGCACCGGTGAATTAAAAGGAGATTATACCTGGCAGGCAACTCTGAACAGCACCCCCC
>CALMHE010000437.1 GCA_937863865.1 uncultured Anaerolineaceae bacterium
GCCTTGTACCGGTATTGCCCGGGCCTCCTCTCAGTTATCTGGGTCTGATAATGCTGCACATAACACGGTTTGGCCAATTCTCCCCTACTTTACTTATTGTAATGGCTGCGATAACAATTATCGTTTCTGTTCTTGATTATATTGTACCTGTCTGGGGAACCAAGAAATTCGGGGGATCAAAATATGGTACCCGTGGTGCCGCTGTCGGACTTATAATAGGATTATTTCTGGGTCCGGTCGGAATCATCGTAGGTCCTCTCATTGGCGCTGTCGTTGGAGAGCTTATCTTTAAAGATGACATGAAATATGCTATCAGGGCAGGTTTCGGAAGCCTCCTCGGATTTCTGACAGGCATAGGACTGAAGCTTGCAACTTCATTCGCAATGACCTTCTACTTTGTAAGGGAATTAATAAATTAGGCGCCGGAGACCAGTAACCGGCGGGTTAAATACCTGAGCCCAGAGTAGCCACCATTACAGCCTTGATAGTATGAAGCCGGTTCTCAGCTTCATCAAAAACAATGGAGGCTTCTGACTCAAACACGTCATCAGTGATTTCCAAGCCATCCTCACCATATTTTTGATAAATATCTTCTCCAACCTTGGTCTCACGGTTGTGGAATGCCGGCAGGCAGTGCATAACCTTGCAATCCGGATTGCCTGTCATTCGTAATGCCTCGGAGTTGATCTGATAAGGCTTAAGTAACCGGATCCTTTCCTCCCATACATTGGCAGGTTCACCCATCGAAACCCAAACATCTGTAACCAGGAAGTCCGCACCCTTGACTGCTTTCGCAACATCTGCAGTCAACTCGATGCGTGCACCGCTCGTCCTGGCGATCTCCTGGCAGGTATCAATTAATTCCTGGTCCGGCCATAAAAATTCGGGGGCTGCCAAACGGAAATCCATCCCCAAAATTGCGGCTGTCACCAGGTAGGAGCGCCCCATATTAAACCGACCATCCCCCATGTAACAAAAAACGATATCTTCCATCTTCTTGGGGCTGTGTTCAATCATTGTCAAAACATCAGCCAGCATCTGGGTGGGATGGAACTCATCGGTAAGACCGTTATAAACCGGGACTTCAGCGTATTTTGCCAATTCCTCCACAACATCCTGGGCTTTGCCCCGGTACTCGATGGCGTCATACATCCGCCCCAGAACTCGGGCTGTGTCCTTCATCGATTCCTTGTGTCCAATTTGCGAGCCATCCGACCCAAGATAGGTCACATGCGCACCCTGATCGTATGCGGCTACTTCAAAAGCACATCGCGTGCGGGTGGAAGTTTTTTCAAAAATTAACGCGATATTCCTGCCAACCAGCTGGGGTTCTTCCTTCCCGGCTTTTTTGGCAGCTTTCAACTTGGCTGAAAGATCAAGTAAATATACAAGTTCCTCTTTACTAAAATCAAGTTCTTTCAAGAAAGAGCGCCCCACTAAATTAATTGACATTTTCCAGACTCCTTGTTGTGATTGTAGATAAATGGGATTGATCAAACCTCAAATTTTCAATTATTGAATGACAATGGGAATAAATTGTCATCGAGCCCTCAGCCCCCCATTCTAACCCATATTTTGTGGTTTGAGTGCCAGTTAAGATTCTTCTAAAGATACCATCTTTACTTTTTTCTCATTGTGGGTCAAAACCAAATGCTCAGAAGGTCATGCATTGTTGTTCTTATTATTAATGAATATTTTTGATAACAACAGATAGTTGGAAAATTCCAAACAATACAAGCAGTGAGATGAATACCACCAAACCAAATGGAATTGTCAACTTGATCACCAGGCATGTTTCTCCCAAAAGAAACCCCACCAAGCAGGTTAAACCCAACCAGATTAATTGATTTTTCTCAAACAAGCCTTTGGCATGCATCTTCGATGACTCAGGCAATCGGTCTTCCAATTCCCAGCATGCCAACGATGCTGTAATTCCTGCAATCATTAAAGAAGGGAGAACATCATTCATCAAGCCTATTACAGAGATTGCCAGGTATCCAACCAACCTTATGGATGACAACCATTTTTGTGGATACCGGCAGGAAATGATCCAGAACAAAGCAAAAAGAAGTGAAAAAATTACTCCCATCCATAATTTTTCCAGGCAAAAAGCTAAAACAAGGATGGATATTGCAAGAAGTTGACACAGATGATAAATCAATCCAATATGGTTCTTCATCATTTCACATTTTCCGAAAACGTACTGCCTGTAGGGCATTAATCAAGGGTTGATTTACTTCCCAATCAATAATTTGAGTCCCTTTTTTCTGAAGTTGTTGGAAAAGCACATCACGCTCCAGGCGGGCAGCGCGAATTGCATACGAATGATATACATTGGTTCCGGTTTTCAATGATTCCACATTAAGTGAATTGGGGCATATCAGCAATATTTGATACTTCTTGGCTTGCATCCGTCGAATGAAATCAAGATCATTTGGAAGGAGAGGACTGATCATGACAATCACAGATTGGCTGGGAAACAATTTGGCAGGAAGGTATTTCAAAGATTGGAGGGTGACTTTTTCCCCCAATGTACAACCCGCCAGATGATCATAAATTTGGATCAATTGATGATTTCCATACCCGGGAAATATTCGGATTAATTGATCATTTAATATCAACATGGATACCCGATTTCCCGCGGATAAAAAATATTTCGCAAAGGTACCTGCAGCCTGGATTGAGTGTTCAAACAGGTCGTCAGTTCCATTGGTCTGATAAGCACTTGAGCGGGCATCGACCAATATTCCAATATCTGCCATTTCTTCACTTTCCTGGACTTTGGAATAAAATATCCGGGGATGCCGGGCAGCCAGACGCCAATGGATCGAACGTAATGAATCTCCCATCCGATATTCCCTTACACCCCAAAAGTCAGTGCCCGATCCTGGCTGCCGGGAAAGGTATGGACCAGCCGTTTGAATGGTCGGTTGGGGTTTATATCTAAAACGTTTCAACTGATGATAATCCTGCCATACCAATAAATGAGTCTCATCCGGGAATTCCATTTGTTTTTCAAACAATCCAAAGGGATCACTGGCAACTAATTTGATTGAATTCCAACTGTACCGACCATGGGGTGCCCGGAATGTATAGGTCAGGTTAATCATTTCCTTTGCAGGAACAAAAAATCCTTTCTCCAATTCTCCTTCCACCAGGATTAACCGGGGATTCCAGGGTTCTTTGAACTGCAAACGAGGAATGGTTGTTGAATGGTTTTCGACTGTCAAGGACATATTGACGATCTCATCCGCATCACTCCGGTGTGCATTAAGTTTTCGGGAAACTTTCAGTTGGATCTTCCGGGGTGATGTGAAGACTCCAACGCACAAGTAAACCAGGAATGGCATAGTCAGCGGGATAATTGTACCCTTCCTGCTGATGAGTTCAAACAGGAAAAGAGTCAGAATGATCATTAATACCAGCGTCAGTTTCCTGTTCATTTTTCCTGAACCCTGACCGGAACCGGCACAGAATTGATCACCTCATCGATGACCATCTTTTCAGCTTTTTGAGATCCCCAAAGGGTGGGATCAAGAATCAATCGGTGGCAAAGAACATGAGGAGCCATTGTTTTCACATCATCCGGAAGGACAAAATCCCGATTTTGAATGGCTGCCCAGGAGCGGGTGATTTTCATCAATGCCAACGAACCCCGTGGACTGACTCCGAGTTCAACCTGCCGGTGATTACGGGTTTTCTCCACCAATTTGACAATATATTGTTGGATATCCGGGTCAACATACACATTTTCAACAATTGCCCGCATGGAAGCAATGGACGCAGGAGTAAATAATTTCATAATGGGAACCAAATCCTGTTTACGTTCACTCCTCCTGGCAAGGATTTCCTGTTCCTCACTGATCGAGGGATATCCCATGGATAATCGAATAATAAAGCGGTCCAGTTGAGCTTCCGGCAAAGGAAATGTCCCTTCATACTCGATTGGATTTTGGGTGGCAATCACAATAAAC
>CALMHE010000438.1 GCA_937863865.1 uncultured Anaerolineaceae bacterium
ACTGTAGACCGCCATCTGCACCTCGCCGGCGCGAATGCGGTCGCGGAAATCGCCCCAGGTGCCCGGCGTCACCTCGACCTCGATGCCGATAGCCGCCAGGTCCGCCTGGAGACCCTGCAGCGATGCTTCGATATCCGGGCTGCCAAACAGTTTCACCCCGGTGACGCCATCCGCCAGTCCGGCCTCGGCCATCAGGGCCTTCCCCTTCTCGGGATCGTAGGGGTATGCGCTCACGAACTCGGCCGAGAACTGCGGCATGATCGGCACGTAGACGCCCTCCAGGGGCTCGATCTCTCCGCCCGTACTTTGCGAGAAGAACTGCTTGTCGATGGCGTGGGCAACGGCCTGCCGCACCTTGAGATCGTTGAAGGGCGCGTTGCGCATATCCGTGAAGAGGCGGGCGGACACGGGCGTCGCGCCGACGCGGCGGGTGGCGGCGTCCTAGGGTGGTGGTACGCAGGCGGACCACAGGAGGTTGCTGAAGGTGTTGATGGCGCGGTTATACTCGCCGGCATTGCGCGGGGCAACCAGGTCCGAACTGGAGGGCAGCGGGGATGTGCCGCTCTCCAGGTTGTCACTGCCGGTCATGCTGGAGGCAAATGATTTCGCCGCAGTCCAGGCTGAATTGGGATTCGGGCTGAGGGCTTGAATCACCATGATGAAAGGCTCATCCAGGGATTTCAGGTATTCCGAATAAATTTTCCCCACCAACTCCGCCCCCGGGTCGCGGCGCCTGCGGATGCCGGTTGTGCTCTGGACAGGGGTATCCATATCTGCGACAGTCTGCGCCAGGTAGCCGGCTTCGGAGAGGGAATTGAATTCCTCGGCGGTTAACTCGGTCGGCTCAAGGTAAACACTGACCGCGACCGGTTGATTTTGGCGGAGCATGACCTCAAAGGGTTCCAGGAAGGAACCCTTTGCCCTCCAGTATGGGTGGACAACATACGCTTCGCCATTGACGGTCATCAGCGGGATCAGCGTTTCATGCTGTCTGACTTCAACGATGGCTGACTGGGCGGCGAACGGCGAAAGGATTTCATCCAGCCCGGGCTGATCCTGAGTGCCTGCCGGCTGATGCGGAATCCCATGGCTGGTCAGGTGGGCGCTGATGTCCGCCCAGTATTGTTGAAGGATGGAGGAGTCCCGGTCGCTGTCGATCAGAAACCGGCAGACCAGGAATATCTCAATCCTGCCTTCTGCAGGATGGGAAATATACCGGAGGGAATATGCTGAATTGCGATATTTTCGAAAGCCAATCACAAAACGGGTAAACCGTCCCAGGATTTCTTCCAGCCGTTCCTGGTCGCCCTTCCCCAGCAGGGTATGGTCCTGCAAAAAATCCGGCAGGTGGGGCAGTTGAATGCCAAACAACAGAAGCTTTTGCCGGGTGTTGGGCATCTGAATGCTTTTTGAAGCGGGGAGGGATGGAGATTGGGGTAAATTCATGCTCGGGTTGCTCCGTTAAACCTTTCCTTCCATGCGGCGGTCATATCATTCCGCCTTTCCATGGCATATGGTGAAGTTACTGTCATGAAAAGGCGGATAACAATTTCATCCAGTAAACCGAAAATGACTGCCGGCGGGCTAGATCAATCTCCTTTTTTCTTCGCCGGATGAGATGGGCTTCAAATCATCCGGGTCCAAACCGATTTCATCAATCGCCATGCGGACGGTCTGTTCAACCGCTTTTTCCATCGACATGAGATCATCTTCGTTGAACTCATTGGGCTTGGTGCGCAGGATCGCCAGGAAGTCCTTCTCAATGAGCCACTTATAAAAGCTGTAAATGAGCATGCCGCCCAGCAACAGGTTGTTTACCAACCCCAGGGGTCCAAAGATGCACAACCAGGTCATCAACCCTCCCATGCCCGGGCTTCTCCCACCCCCGCCAAACAGGGAAGATGTCATGTTGCCAATCATGCTGTTCAACTGGTTGCTGATGATTGAAGGCAAAATAATATTTGTAAAAATCGCAAAAAGAATGATGATGCCGGCAATCAGGACGCGGAAATTACTGATCGGGGGTTTTATGTACGAGGCGATGGACAGGTACAGGTCTTTGCCAAACTGGGTGATGTACAGACCCACGGTCACCAGTTTCCGCCGAAGCAGGAAATACAATCGTTTTTCAACCAAAAGCCCGCGCGCCACCAATTCCTTCTCGATTATTTGAGCCTCAGGGATGTTCCGGCTGGTAAACTTCTTCCGGACACTTTCTATCAATTCCTGGGTTTTTTCACCCTTGTTATCCATCAACCATCCCAAATGGCTGCGCCGTGTGCCGTATTCCACAAAAGGTCCCCAGATATTTAAGGCTTGAGAGGCTGGCTGCATGTTCATCATTTGTGGAGAAGCCTGGTAGGGATACATTCCTCCCGGCTGGGGCTGGTATGGTTGGGGCGGGTACGGCTGGGGGGGATACTGCTGAGGTGCAGATGATTGCTGCAGCGGCTGGTATGGTTGGGGCGGCTGCGCCCGGGTTCCCGGTGATGTTGATTGAACCGGCAATGGCTTGCCGCAATTCAAACAAAACTGGGCTTGATTTGAGTTGTTTGCTCCACAATAGGGACAAAACATGCGTCAATCCTCCTTGATGTATTCTGAAATTTTAAAGTCAAACCGGCAACGAACCTGTTTGATCTATATACGACAATGTAAAGTGGTGTGGGAATGGCATGGATCAGACGAACAATTCCTCATGATCACCCCGCAATGGACACGCCGGGGAATAAACATACGAGGGCAGGAGGGGAAATGGCAGACTCACCAGTCATCGAAAAACATCAATCTTTCAGACCCCACAGGGCTGGAAGGGATTCCATGATCATCCTATTTTAGCATATCCATCATCCGTCCAGCAAATCAATCCACCCATTATGGTTATTTCTTTTTCTGTACTTGTCCATTTTTTTAGATGACAAAATGGTAGAAATCATTTAAAATGAAAGACAACCAATCCTAATAATGGGGAAATCCCAGGATGAAACTGGCATCCGATGTGGGTGGCTCAGGATCCGTGGGATGAGACAGCCTTGGGCTTTTAATTCCCTTATTTAATTTCCATGAATAAAAACACACCCATCATCGGAGGATCGAAATGAAAAGAATTTTGTGCGGGTTTGTCTTCATGTCCTTGCTGCTTGCCGGATGTGTGACCCTCATTGCCACCAACTGTACGCTGAAGCTGTCCCCCGGCGAAATATGGAATTTAAAATTGGAGTTGATGATTCCCGACTCCGATGTGGCGCTCTATGGCGGGGAAATCGCACAGTCTCTGAGTGAACAGGAACAATACGCCGGGGACGAAAATGTTGAATTCACCTGGGAAACAACTGGACCGGATCGGGATGGAAACATTTCCTATATTATTACAATGAAAGGGAAGGGCTTTGATTTATTGAGTGAAACTCTTCCTTTTTACATTAATCCCAATGAGGTTGGCAGGAAAAAGGTCCTTGAGTTCCACTCGGATATGTATTCTTCGGCTGAGGGGATTAGCCAGACAACAAGTTTTGTCCTGACCGGAGGAAAAATCATTTCAACCAATGGGACACGGGTCAACTCCAAAACGGTCCGCTGGGATAACCATTACGATGATATGGAAGCCGTAATGGAATATCCCAAAGCCGGCAACCCGCTTCCTTACCTGGCGGCGCTGGGAGCCATCGGCATTCTGGTTTTGGTGATTGTCCTGTACGCCAGGAGCAGGCGAAAAACTTCGTCATTTGAATATCCCGGTCAACCCGGTTCTTCATATCCGGGTGATCCGTATGGGCAGCCTTCCGGGACATTTAAAAAGAAATTTTGCACGATCTGCGGAGCCAAGTTAAAATCAAGGTCAGGTGATTGCCCTCATTGCGGCAATCCATCCTGATAAATTTGGAAACCTTCACACAGGAGAATTTCAACAATGGACGTACAGGAAACCGATCTGCCTGAAGCACAACCGCAGGAGAAAACAATCAGCCCGACAGGAATAAAATCCCTGCAGGGGCAGGAGGTCGAAAGCCGGGACTGGATCGATCACGGGATCGTGGATGTGCCGGTGGCGGATCTGCCCATGCCGGAGGATGTTAACAGCCCCGATGATTTCAATCACCACATCTCCTGGGAGGATGCCCGGTCTGCGACACAGGCGCTGCCGCAGATCCAGCAGGAAGTCAATGCCGGGAAAACCGCCGATGATTTCTCCAAGGAGGATGAACAAAACAACCTGGATTGGCAGCACGGCAGGCGCAGGATATATGATTTATATTATGGTTCCGACCCGGTGGCTCTGGACAAAATTGGGGATGAGTATCAGATCAATTCGGGTCGGCACCGGGTTTATGCCGCCAAGGTTTGCGGTCTGGAAACCATCCCGGCGCGGTTGATGGAAAAAAGGGAGGAATGATACTCCCCCCGTGCCGTCGCCGCCACTCCGGTATCCCGTTCACAAGCTGAATTCGCAGAGTGTGGTCTGGTTTTGACCGCACCAACTGTAGGTTGGGTTGAGGGTGATTAACCACAAATAAACCGGTTTGATGCGACATATCAATTTGCGATCATCCCGAAACCCAACACCCTAATGGTGCGGTTAACGTACAACCGCACCATCAGGAAAAATCATCCACAACTAGAACAGATTAATATCCATACTCGTTCCTCGGCATGGGTAATCCCCGCGGAAACCAGGTGCACCTCTTGACTCCGGCATACCGCCTTCTTATACTAAAAACAGGATCGTTATTCGATTCACCAAAACCTGAACCTGAACAACAGCAAAGCCGCCCGGATGAGACCCCGTTGAATGGACAACCTGTTGGTTCGTTCCCGCCTGGAAGGAGGCGCTATGTCTGCCAGACAAACCAGATCATCTGCCAGCAGGAACACCCCGGATTGGAGCGGGTGCCGCATCCCGGCGGAAGCCCTGTCACACCCGTGTGATCCCTCCTCCCTGTCCTTCTCCAGCACGGATGAACTGCCTGCCTTGCAGGACGTCATCGGGCAGCCGCGTGCCTTGCGTGCCCTTGATCTGGGTATTGAAGTTACCGGCATCGGTTTCAACCTCTTTGTCCTCGGAATACCCGATTCCGGGCGCACAACCCTGACGCGCAATTACCTGTTAAAAAAAGCCAAAACCAGCCCAACCCCGGATGACTGGTGCTACATCAATAATTTTGAAAATTCCAACCAGCCCAACGTGCTGCGCCTGCCCGCCGGGATGGGTCTGACATTCCGCAGGGAAATGCAGGAGATGATCGCTGCCTGCTCTCAGAATATCCCGCGCACCTTTGCCAGCGAGGAATACACCAACGAACACGAACGGTTGCTGACCGAATTAAAAAATCAATTGGAAAATGAACTGCACCAGTTTGAGGAATATGTCAGCAGTTACAACTTCGTGATTGTCAAAACGCCTTATGGATTGTTCCTGCTGCCGGCGGTAAAGGGGAAACCCATCACCCCGGAAGAATTGGAAAAGCTGTCCGACGAGTACAAGGAAAAATACCGCCAGCTGCAAGAGAAACTCTCTGAGGAAATGGAAAAGACCCTGGGGCGCATGCATGCCCTGGAGCAGGTTAAAACCGCCGAACTGCAGGAACTGGACCGCCGCACCTCGTTGTTCATCATCCAGCCGCTGGTTGAGGGGTTAATCACGAAATATTCTCAATTCCCCTCCATATTGAATTACCTCAAGCTGGTGCAGGCTGATCTTGTTCAGAACGCCGCCCACTTTCGCACAACCAACCAGGAGGAAAGGTATCCCCTGGCGACCCGGGAATGGTCATCCCGTTACGAGGTCAACCTGCTGGTCAACAATGCCGGGCTGGAAGGCACACCGGTCATCATCGAAAACCAGCCCACCTATCACAACCTGCTGGGGTCGGTCGAGCATGAAATCTTTATGGGGGCTTCCTACACGGATTTCACCCATATCCGACCAGGTGCCCTGCACCGCGCCAACGGCGGTTACCTGATCCTGCCGGTGCGCTCGGTGTTGTTGTATCCCTATGCATGGGAGGGTCTCAAGCGTGTCCTGCGGGATGGGGAAATCCGCCTTTTGGATCTGGGCAACCAGATGGGTCTGACCAGCACGGCAACCCTCGATCCTGAACCCATTCCGTTGAATGTCAAGGTCATCCTGGTTGGAACACCGGCATTGTATTATTTACTGCGGGCTTACGATGAGGATTTTGCCAAGCTCTTCAAGGTGCGCGCCGAGTTTGCCCGGGATATGGAGCGCAATCCTGATAGTGAGCAGGATTACGCCCTGTTTGTGCGCTCGGTGGTGGATGAGAACCATCTGTGCCCGTTTGACCGGACGGCGGTCGCCCGCATCATCGAACACAGCTCCCGCATGGTCGAGGATCAGGACAAGCTCTCCACCCAATTTGGCATCATCGCCGACCTGATTTGCGAAGCTGCCTATTGGGCGCGGCGGGAGGGTCAGGCGGTTGCCGGAGCAGCTGCCGTGCAGAAAGCCATTGATGAACGCATCTACCGCAGTAACATGATTGAGGAGCGGGTGCAGGAAATGATACAGGATGGGCAGCTCCTGGTGGATGTCTCCGGCAGCCTGGTGGGCACCATCAACGCTCTTGCGGTCAGTTCATTGGGTGATTACATATTTGGACGACCCAACCGGGTGACTGCCACAGTCTGTGCCGGGCAGGCGGGGGTGGTGGACATCGAACGCCAGGCTGAACTGGGCGGGCATCTGCATACCAAGGGCGTCCTGATCATCAGCGGTTACCTGGGGGAGCGCTACGGGCAGGACCATCCGTTGAGCCTTTCCGCCAGTTTGACCTTTGAGCAATCCTACGATGAAATCGAGGGGGATAGCGCCTCAGCAGCTGAACTGGCTGCCCTGCTTTCGGCGCTTTCCGGCATCCCCATCAACCAGAATATCGCCATCACAGGTTCTGTCAACCAGCATGGTGATATCCAGCCAATTGGCGGGGTGAATGAAAAAATCGAAGGCTTTTTTGAAACCTGCCGGCAGCGCGGGTTGACCGGCGGACAGGGGGTCATCGTCCCCCGTTCCAACCAGGGCAACCTGATGTTAAAGCAGGAGGTGCGGGATGCCGTTGCGGCAGGCAGCTTCCACATCTGGCAGGTGGATACGATTACCAGGGCGGTGGAATTGCTGACCGGTGTACGCATGGCGGAACGCCTTCCCGATGGCAGCTTTCCCGCGGATACGCTTGATCATGCAGTTCAATCCCGGCTTTCAAAATATGCCCGGGCGGTAAAATCAGCCCGCCGGGCGCGGGAGAAATCCGGACCGGAGAAATAACCCCGGTGATATATTGATCCACGGATTGTGCTGACCTGTAGGTTGGGTTGAGGGCAATTAACCACAAATAAACCGGTTTGATGTGATATATCAATTTGCCTTCATCCCGAAACCCAACACCCTGCAGTAGGTTGGGTTGAGGGTGATTAACCAGGAATGACAGGTTTGATGCGATATATCAATAGCGATCTTCCCGAAACCCAACACCTGAGTCCGTAGGGTGCGGTCTGTTGATGACCGCACCACCCCTGTGTAATAATACAAATGGTGCGGTTAAAATACAACCGCACCCTACATTTTAAATTTCACGGCGTGCGGTCTGTTTGTGACTGCACCCAATGATTCTGGTGACTGCATCCCGCATCGTATATTTCCACTTAATCCGGAAAACCGGCATACCCATTAACAATTTCCTCATCTTGTGGTATAAAATATATTGTTTCAATATTTCACATGAAAGGAGGCGCACGACAATTTATGACCTACAATCGGGCTCTTGTTATTGCACAGGTTTATTGGGTGCGCCTGCCGGCAGCCTGTTGATCGGCTGACTACTGTCTTCAACTGACCGCCGCGGGAGCGCCCCCGCGGCTTTTATTATCCATCGGCAGACAACCCTGCCACATGACACACATGACAACCCAACCGCCGCGGTGTTTGACCGCGGGTTATTTGCGCTGTTTGAGGAATACAACAATGTCTTTTGAAAGTTACAACCCCCTTCCGGAGGGGATGGTCATCCGGAAATCTACAGGAACATACGACGTACTGGTTGACGGCACCACGGTGCCCTGC
>CALMHE010000439.1 GCA_937863865.1 uncultured Anaerolineaceae bacterium
CTTCGTACTTGTCGCAAAGTTCCCTGATGCCTTCGAGGTAGTCTGCTTTGGGTTCAAATATACCCGCTACTCCTTGGATGCCTTCAATCAGGATAGCTGCGTATTCCCCCTTTGCCATCTCGGCACCGGCAGCAGCAAGATCGCCCATAGGTATGAAGGTGACATTGCCTGTGCGGTTGAAAGGAGCCTGTATTGCGAGATTGTCGGTGGCAGCCACGGCACCGGAAGTACGGCCGTGGAATGCCTTCCGTAGTGCCAGTACTCTCGCTTTTCCGGTATGGAAAGAGGCCAGTTTTATGGCATTTTCATTGGCATCTGCTCCACCCAGTGTGTACAGGAACCTCGTTAAACCCGGGGGAGTAATTTCTGCCAGTAATTTGCCCAGCATTGCCCGGGGTTTGGTTGCCATGCCCGGTCCAGCGAATGTGAGCTCTCTTGCCTGGTCAACGATGGCTTGAATCACCCTCTCATCGCCATGCCCAATATTCACACACATGACCATGGAATTCAGGTCGAGATACTGCTTTCCATTCACATCCCAGAAATAAACCCCCTTGGCTGCCTTTACTGGAATGGGATTGACCTTGGACTGGGCAGACCATGTCCAAAAATTATGCTTCAATGCCAGCGGTAAAATTTGATCATCGGGAAGTTCGTACATTCGATCCTCTTTAATTATTATTTTTGGGACACAGACCAACGCGGTTCAATCCTATCATAAAAGTAGAGGTATTTGTTACTGAGGAATGTCATTATTCATTCCAGGGGTATTCACCACCATGCTATAATTTTACTCAACAATCCCTGAAGAAATTCCCGCATTAACCTTTAGCCCTGCGAAGGGAACATTGTTATCCCGGCATTATTTTACTATCTCCAGATTTGGATTATCATCATGGATAAACCTTTTGATAAAAAAAGCGTTTTGATTACCGGTGGAAGCCGTGGAATAGGGAAGGAAATAGCACTTCATTTCGCCCGCCTGGGCTCGGATGTCATCCTGACATTTGTTCGCAATGAAGTCCAGGCAAATCAAACAGCGGACGAAATTCGAGCAATGGGTCGCAAGTCTGCCGTTTTTCAGGCAAATCTAAGCCGGATGGAACATGTCACCCGTCTTTTCGATGAAATCCAAAATAACTTCAATCATCTTGACATCTTTATCAGTAATGCTGCCAGCGGATTTAACCGTCCTGCAATGCAGCAACGCCCGGATGGATGGGATTACACCATGAATACAAATACCCGGGCATTCCTGTTTGCTGTCCAGCGGGTTGTCCCCCTGATGGAAATCGCCGGCGGTGGTTCCATTGTCGCCATATCCAGCCCGGGCTCACGGAGAGTATTGCCGGATTATGTTGCGGTTGGTGCAAGCAAAGCCGCCCTTGAATCACTTACCCGATACCTGGCAGTTGAACTGGCACCGAAAAACATCCGTGTGAATGCTGTATCGCCGGGTATGGTGGAAACCGAAGCTCTGCAACACTTCTCATCCTTGAGTGATCCTCAAGTCATTCAGCGTGCCATAGCCAATACACCTGCCGGGCGCCTGGTCACCCCACGTGATGTAGCCGGGGTCGTTGCCTTCCTTTGCAGCCCGGAAGCTGAGATGATCCGGGGGCAGATCATTACCGTGGACGGTGGTTATACATTGATCACGCCGGGATGATCCATCTCAATCAAGATTGACCGGGAAGGAGCTCCTTCAGCCCCTACAAGGTTCATGGGCAGGCTGCACAGAAAATATACTCCAGGTTTTATTTCATTTAAATATAGACTTTCCAATAATATAATTCCAGCGCCAAGCAAGATTTTATGCGGTGATACGGAGTCTGTAAATGGCGCCATGGATAAATAATCAATTCCGACCAATTTTATTCCCATTTTTACCAGGGCTTCAGCGCCATCAATCGAAACACCCACGTAGTCTTCCTGAAATTTTGGAGCAAGCTTCCAGCGTTCCTGGTTGCTGGTTTTAAATAAAACTCTTTTCATCCCGGGAAAAATTCCAGCCTTACGGATGACATTTGAAGTAATTAATCCATCTTCAAAAGGTATTTCAATAACCTGGACTTCGCCTACAAGGATGTTCAGGTCCAGTTTCTCAATTTTTGAACCTTCCTGTAAAAAATGGTAGGGGGCATCGACATGTGTTCCCATATGGACCCCGCAGGCGATTTCAGTCATGTTATATAAAGCACCCTCTTCCATTTTTGCCACCCGATTCAGCTTGAGAGCCTCATCCCCCGGCCATACCGGCGTCTCCAATGAGATCGGGATGCTGATATCATGTATTTTCATGTTCATTTCTCCTCGTTCCAAATGGAATGATTAAATATGTTGTCAAGAAAATCCTGCCGTTCTTCCAACGTCATCCAGCGTGGCTGGGCATAATCCATCATTCTGGTGGTCAGCAATTCCACTCCCAAATACCTGCCATTATAAAAAATATGCCGATCCAAAAAGGCGTCACGATTTCCCGGCATCATCTGGTCGAAAAATAAATTTCCCAAGCCATAATGAATAAAGGTATCACCGGCAAATGTCATTGCCTGGGGGAAATGCGCCTGACTGCCACTAATGATTGTCGGTGCTGCTTCAGCAGCCAACTGTAAATTGTCCACCCGCTGGGCGGATGCAGGTCTGAAATCATCCACCTCATAATGTTGAAAAGTAACAATGGTCAGGTATCCCTCACTTTTTAATTCACTCACCTTTTCTTCAATCCATTCCATGTCACAGCGGGCAGCTCCGGGTTGGGATTCTGTCGCCCAATCCACCTCTGGACCCGGGTAATTGCACCCAATGAAGGCGATTTTATTCCCATGGTGTTCCAATTGGACCGGCTGCCGTGCCACTTCGACATTTTCACCACCACCATAATATGGTATTTCCGCATCCTGATACAGATCAAGGGTATAAAGCAGGGGCTCCGGTCCCCAATCCCGCAAATGATTTCCTGTCAATTCCACAATATCAACCCCAATGGATTGTAGCAGTTCGAAATATTTAGGATCACTGCAAAAGCGCATTTCCGTTCTCACTGGAATGGCTGGCGGGCATGATGGAGAAAATGCAATTTCATTGCTGATGTGCAGAATGTCAGCCTCCCGCAGCACATCACCGATAATTTCAGCAGGATATGGAATTCCTTTTTGTTCCATCCTGGCAGCAGTGGTACGAACCAGCGCTGTAGTTCCAGTTAACAGGACAACAGTATATTTGCTGGGGTCACGGTTGGTCAGTGGAAGACGTGGACGACTGGATATATCTCCTTCAATGTTTTTGATTAATTCAAATTGGATTGATAGTGGATATTTTCCCGAATCAAATGATGTGTCATATGGAGATAACCCATCAATTTCCAATACCTTCCAACGGGGTTGCAGATCCTCAAATGGGATAATCGCCCAGGAAGGAAGCTCCGCCCACCCCATTGTAAGGATTTCATCGGATAATAATACCTGAACCGCACCATCCGCGGGTTTTCCCCAATGTTGTGTAAAGGCAAGCAGGGTGTCTTCCGTCATAAAGATCGGATGTCCGTCAAAAATATCCCGATGAGCACCACGCCAGAAATCCAAAAGTTGGTTTTGTGTCACTCCATCCACAATTGTGGGAAAAGGGGCGACCAATGCATACACCCAGATGGCTCCGTCGGATCCACCTCCCTCATCCCATTCCTTGATTTCAACCCGATAAGCCGCATCGCCAGGGTTCTCTGAAATTTCACATCCGGGTTCGCTGGAAATCTGAGTCTCCAATGAAATGGGAACTGTATGATCCAGCCAAATAGAACAAGGTGATGAAAGCCGGGTAAATGGAGTTGGTGTAAGTTGGATCTCAATAATCGTCGTTGATGAAATCAAATCTGTCGATGAAACGGATGATCCGACTGGATTAAGCTGGGC
>CALMHE010000440.1 GCA_937863865.1 uncultured Anaerolineaceae bacterium
GAAAATATCAACCGGTACCGGGGACAATTAAGGAGGTTGGGTGCCATCAATCCTGAAGCACTGGGAGAGTATCGCTCCGTAAAGGAACGCAAGGAATTTCTCACCCAGCAGGTATCTGATCTGCGGCGGGCGGATACGGATTTGCAGGAAGTTATTACCGAACTGGATGACCTGATGAAGATGGAATTTCGGAAGACTTTTGACGCTGTCGCCATCGAGTTCAAGGAGATGTTCACCCGGTTGTTTGGGGGGGGAGCGGCGCGTTTGATGTTAACGGATGAGGATCATCCCGCGGAAACCGGCATTGATATCGAAGCCCGGCTGCCGGGTCGGAGGGAACAGGGCTTGTCCCTGCTTTCAGGTGGGGAGCGAAGTTTAACCGCTGTAGCTTTAATATTCTCTTTATTGAAAGTATCACCGACACCATTCTGCGTACTGGATGAAGTGGATGCCATGCTGGATGAGGCAAACGTTGGACGTTTCTGTGAATTACTGCGGGAGTTAAGCCAGGAAACTCAATTTGTGGTCATCACCCATAATCGAAATACGGTACAAACAGCGGATGTAATTTACGGAGTAACAATGGGGAGAGACTCTGCCAGCCAGGTAATCAGCCTCAGATTGGATGAGGTCAGCGAGGAACTTGTCAAATAAATAGAAACCCCCGTTGGAAAAACGGGGGTTTTGAATCATTTGTGTTTTGAATGGATATTATTGTTGAAGCAGTTCAGGAGGCAGGGTGGGTTCAAGTGGGATATTTTCCTGCCAGATCAGATCGAATTTCTCAATCTTATAGTCAGCCCGCTTTTGGACCAGCCATTGATCGAAATTATCCTGTTTGAGCTGTTCAAATTCAGATTGGGACAGGGGACGGATTTCATGTCCAAGAACTTGAATCAAATGCCAGCCAAATTTCGTCGGGATGGGTTGGCTGATTTCTCCAGCTGGAAGGCTGTAAGCCGCCACCTCAAATTCTGTCACCATTTCTCCAGGACCAAACCATCCAAGATCACCGCATTTGGAATTGTTGGATGTGTCGGTGGACAATTCGGCAGCCAGGTTACACCATTCTTCTCCCTTGTTGATCCGCTCCATAACAGCTCTGGCTTCATCCTCGGTTGCCACCAGAATATGACGAGCCCATACCTGGTCCTGTTCCGGTTTCAGATCCTTGGTGACTTCTTCCAACATCCGTTCATGATAGATCTGAGCTTTCAAGAGATTGTTAAGATCCGGGCGCGTGAAATTCAGATCGCTGATTGAAGTCAAATAATCCTTCATCAGCTTGGTATAACCATCATAGGTGTATGGAGTTATGGTGGGTTCCGGGGTGGCAGTATATGCTTCGGTTGCCGTGGGGGCAGCTGTGGCGGTAAGATCCGGCGTACTGGTGGGTTCTGCAGTGGCTGTCGGCGGAATGGAAGTGGGTTCCAGGGTGGCGGTCGCTGTCAAACCCGCTTCTGTGGGTTCCAGGGTCGGTGTGGAAGTTGGGGCAGTGAGTGTCAACTGAAGCGGATTCATGGTCGATGTGGCAAAAGGTGTCACAGTAACGGTAGGCGTTGGAGTACCGTCTGCATAAAACCGGAAAAACTCCTCCATCCTTTTATTCACTTCAGCATCAGAAACCGTGATGCCCAGTTTATTGGCTTCCTTTTCCGTGATGATGTTATCAATTAATTCATCAAGGACATTGCTGGCTAGTGTTTGACTGTCAGTAAGAATCGATTGGATTTCTGTCAGATATGATTGATAAAAGGAAATATCCAGTCCATAAGCTTGTGCAAACTGGTAGGTCTGGACGGCATTCTGGACATAGTTATAACGCCGGAAACGTACCTGGGATTCATAATCGCTCAATGTGATGGCTTTATTATCCACCCTGGCGACCGCCCGATTTTGCTTCAATACATATTCATTGACGACACCATAAGCAATTAATCCAAACACCAGCGCTGCAACCACGACAATTCCGAATGTCAACCAACGCTTGTTCCTGGTCTCCCGGATCATACGGGATTTTTGTTTGGAATTGAGGTATTTTGGGGTTGGGGTTTTTGTGGTCATTGATGAACTTTCTGGAAATCATTGATCCGGGGATATCGGATATATTCCACCGATAACCCTGGATACTGTTCCGTTTTCTTTGAATTAGAATGAGTCGATTGATGATTCCCCAATATAGGGAAGCAAGGCGATATGCCGGGCTCGCTTGACAGCAGCAGCAACTTCCCGCTGATGTTTCGCACAGGTCCCGGTCTGCCTCCGTGGACGGATTTTGCCATCTTCCGTCACAAACCGGCGCAGCATATCAACCTGCTTGTAATCAATTTTTAATTCCTTGTCGGCGCAAAACTGGCAGATTTTTGGGCGGGAAATATATCGGCGTCCGCCGCCCTGCGGCTGCTCAGATTCGTTCGAAGAATAATCAGACATGGGTCTTACTCCTAAATGATGTGCTCATCCTGCCATCAGGCAGGGGTCAATCCGTATGGACGAACCGGATTTAAGGCAATGATCCGGCAGCATCCAAAAATGAACAAACCTGAATTATTCAGCCACAGTGATCATATGGCGAAGTACAGGTTCCTGGAAGCGCAAATTACGGTCCAATTCCGTTACAGCATCCGGGGACATTTCAGCATGGATCAAATAATATTGTCCTTCGCGCTGTTTGCGGATGAGATAAGCCAACCGACGTTTGCCCCAGTTGTCAACCTTGGCGATGACGCCGCCAGATTCAGTGATCCATCCCTTGACGCGTTCCAACAAATCCGCAACGGCTGTTTCGTCCATTTCGGGCTGGAAGATGACAACCACCTCATAATGACGCATTGCAATAAATCCTCCTTTCCACGGGATTGCCCCTGGACGACATCGTTGATGAAGCCGGGAGCGGAAAGGCAACAGGTAATCACCCGCTGACTGTTCTGAGCATGAATTTTATCACAATACCCGAAATTGATCAAAGAGGATTTCAGCCATGCATCAGGGGATTAACTGGCGGGCTGGGGCGCGCAGATAATATTCCCGGTAGGAGCGAACCTCTGCAAGTAAACGGTTGAGATTTGTCTCAATCAATAATTTTTGTTTATGATCCGGAACCCCACCTTCATAAATTATTAATGGATTATCCTGTAGGGAATTGATTCGGATATATCCGGCAGTAATCAACCATTGCACTCCATACCAGACGACAATTTCCCGTTGTGCTGTTGCAGCAGCCAGTTCCTGAATGGTGGCTTTTCCATTATGCTTTTGAATGGCATGGTGTATCAATCCGGTGAGGGTTTCCAGGAAAGGCTGGATATGATCCTGACCGGATTGGAATGCCAGCAGAATGACCCGCTCAGCCTGGCAGGCAGCAACGGCAGAAGCAAGCTCTTCCGGTCCAGGTGGAATGGACAGGATGATCAGGGTTTGGGCGGGTTTCAAGTGATAACGGTCGACGCCAGGGGGTGTTCTTTTTCCAATTCCTTCGCGCCAGATGACGGCATTAACGGCATCAGAAGATTTATCAAGCCAGGCGATGGGATCCGGCAGGCGGCGCAGATCCTCCACCATAATTGGAGAGGGTTGTGTCACTTGAATGGTTTCAACTTCAACTTGACGGGCAGCCACCCAATCCAGCTGTAAATCAACCTGACCACGGTAAGACGAGGACCGGACGGTGTATGCCAGGTCAAAAAGATCGTTGGGAAGCGGAATTCCGCCACCCTGCCAGTAAACCACCCGATGGGAAATCCCATTTTCATCTTCCACGGTGATCAACAGGTGTTCCCCGGTTTTTCCCAGGCTGGCTGAACTTACAATGGATAGATTCGTGGAATAAAAAACCGGTGCCGGGTTGCCGGGACCAAATGGAGCCAGGCTAATTAATTGTTCCGCCAGGTCGAGATCAATTTTTTCCCAGGGCAGTCGGGCATCCAGATGGAGTTCATGGGTGATATGTGACTCCTGTTGCAGGCGTTCCACAGTTCGATTTATTGCCCGCTGGAAAGCGGGGATGTTTTTCTCCGGAAGGGACAAACCGGCTGCCATCGGATGCCCCCCAAATCCCAATAAAAGAGATTTATTTTCAGATATTGCTGCAGTAATATTAATTCCCTCAATGGATCGGGCGGAGCCGCGAGCGGTTTGCCCCGGGGGCGAATTCAATAGAATAACCGGGCGTTGGAACATCTCCACCAGGCGGCTGGCAACGATACCCAAAACGCCTGCCGACCACTGGGGATGGGACAGAATCAGGATGGAATGATCCAGCAGGGAGAGGTTTGCCTCAATTTGAGCCTGGGCACCGGCAAATACCTGGTCTGAGAGGAACTTCCGTTGGGCATTGATTCCCTCCAGTTGGGATGCAACAACAATCGCCCGGGTTTTATCTTCCGTCAACAGGAAATCGATTAATGGATTTGCATCATCCAACCGACCGACTGCATTCAGACGCGGAGCGATGACAAAACACAATTGCTACGCAGTGATCCGCATGCTG
>CALMHE010000441.1 GCA_937863865.1 uncultured Anaerolineaceae bacterium
AAGCATATTATAGGATTCGCCCCTATAGTCTATAACCGCATTATCCGGTTTTGGAAAATAATTCTCGAGGCGATGGTAGGTGAGGTATTGATTTTTGAGTTTGTTCTTACGTTCAAAATATCTTTTATCGTAATCACCCCTTGTCAAAGCTTTTTCTATCCAGGTAAATGTGGAAATTAATTTAGCAACCACACTTTTACCACTACCCTGGTTCCCGATAAACAGGGCCGGGGTGCCCATGTCATCCCTGCCTGCCCGCTGGCTCATCCAGTCTGCCAGGGCTGCCTGTTCGTAGATGTTGAATTCCTCCACAATCAGATTGGGGAATTTTTGACGCAGGTAGTTGATTTCAATCTCGGAGCGGGAACATTCCTGGCAGCCCACCTGGTAGAAGTAGGCGGCATGGATGGGTGCGGATTGAGTGCAGGCTTCCGTTGAGTTGGAGTCGCAGTTGGCTTGGGGGGTGGAACTGACCGGGTTGCTGCTGGCAAGTGTGGATGGATCCAGACCGGGGATGGCTGGGAAGTCCAACCCGCCTGTCAGGACGGCAGCCTGGATGATGCCAGGCAGGTCACTGCGGATGGGCTGCTCACCTATCAGCACCTGGCTGCCCATCACCAGAACGGGGATGGCGCGCTGGTCTGCCGGGATATTAAAGGTATCCTCGGTTTTCAACAGCAATTCGTAGTTTACCGGTGTGTTGATTTCCACCAGGCGGATGTCCAGCTGCCCTCCATATTCCTCCTGGAGGGGGATGATGACCTCATTTAGGACTGTCATGCAGTGGACGCAGTCCACGGAATAGAAATACAAACCGTGTACCACATTGGAAAGACCGGACTGGCTGAAAGCTCCGCCGGTATTTGCAGGCGTGGGCGTGGCGGCAGATGTGACATCGGCGGGGAGTGCTGAACCGATCAGCAGCAGCCCCAGAATGATCAGAATGAATATTGAAGATGCTTTGGAACGCATAGAATCTCCAATCGTTGAGGATACTGGTGGATTATACTATGGACTGTGAGTTTGACCCCCCGGAGGTCCTGCGTTCCCACAATCCGCCCCCGGGGAGCCTCATTTTGCAGTATGATAAAACTATTCCTGCAATGAAGATGGAGGATTGATGCCGTTCGTTGAGTACCTGATTACCGGTGGTGGTGCAGCTGGCTTGGGGCTGGCTTATGCCCTCGTTCACAGCCCGCTTTCTGACCGCCGGATTCTGATTGTCGAGCAGGATGAACCCGCCTGCAGCAATCGCTCATGGCTCTACTGGACCAGTCAGCCCACTCCGTTTGATCATCTCGCCTGCCGCAGTTGGGATAAGATCAGGGTGGCGGCGCCTGGTTTTGAACGTCTGATTCCAATGGAGAATTACCGCCTGCATCTCCTGCGCGGTATGGATTTTTACCGGCAGATCCGTGCTGAACTGGCAACATATCCCAATGTTGGATTCATACAGGCTGAAGTGCAGCCAACCATCAATGCCGCGGGCGTGGCGCGCCTCAAGGTCCATGATGAGGTGGTGACCGCTTTCTGGGCATTTGACAGCGCCCTCCGCCCGGGTGAGTGGGATGTCAATCCGGTGAAACATCATGATCTCAAGCTGCATTGCACCGCCTGGGATGTGGAGGGGAAGGGGGGATCCTTCACACCGGACACACCGACCCTGTTTGAGTTCACCCTGCCGCAGAATGGAGCCTTGCGTTGGTTTACCCTGCTGCCGCTATCAGAAAAGCAAGCGCTAATCAGATGTTCAACAGTTTCACCGGACTCCCAACCGCCGGTGCAGGAGGAGGTGGATTGGGCATTGCGGGATTACCTGCAGAACCAGTCCGGCATCAAAGAATATTCAGCCTGCCGGATGGAGAGCGGTACGCTGCCCATGACGGATTTCCCTTTCCCGCGCCGGGATGGGATGCGCATCATGAACATCGGCATCAAGGGCGGACGGGTCAAACCATCCACAGGGTTTGCCTTCCGGCGCATCCAGGATGAAGCCAGCCACATTGCAGACTCTCTTGTCCGGAAACACCATCCCTTTAATCTGCCCATGACGTCCCATCGTTATGCCGTCATGGACACCATCCTGCTGCAGTTGATGCTGCGGCGCCCCCGGGATTATGTGCGCCTGTTCACCTGCCTGTTTCGCAAAAATCCCATCGCTCGCATCCTGGGCTTTTGGGATGAAGAAAACCCATTCCTCCAGGATTTAAGGCTGCTGGCGACCCTGCCGCTTGGACCTGTCATCCGGGCGGCAATAAAGGTGTTTATATTCGGGCGGATTTAAATTCCCCCGCCCCTTGTCCCGGCGGTTTTACACCTTTTACCCGACTTTGTATATCCTGACCCCCGGCAGGTTGTGGATCTCCTGTGCCAGTTCCTCCAGGGGGCTGTTTTCATGGGCATGCACCACAACCTCCAGCACACTGGTATCCTGAGCCAGGTCTTTTTGAATGCTGAAGGATTGCACCTTCATGGAATATCGTTTTAAAATTTCACGCAGTTTTGGCAGGATGTCAGCATGCTCGCTGGTGATGATCTGCAAATTAAAAATCATGGTGGAATGGATGAAATGTTTCTCCACCACATCCAACGCGCTGAGGGCAATAATTAATAAAGCGGTCGCCGCAAAGCTGACCAGGTAATACCCGGCTCCCACCGCCAACCCAACCACCGCCATTGACCACAATGAAGTGGCGGTGGT
>CALMHE010000442.1 GCA_937863865.1 uncultured Anaerolineaceae bacterium
GGGCCGCGTAAGCCACCTTGCGCCGCTGCTGCGGATATAGCTGGAGGACATGCTTTCTCAATCCGGCGTCAATGATCACCAGTGCCAGGTCAGGCAGGGATAGGATCGAATGATCCAATATCCTGGTTGGCGGGGTGGACAGCCAGGCTTTTGCACCCACTCCCGCCAGAAGTCCGCAGCCAAAAAAGATGATGACATGGATGAACAAGGCTCCCAATGCAGTCGCCAGGAAACGCAGACTGCCCAATATGGAACCCAATGCCATCCCGGTAACTGGTGAGAGGAAGGGCGTCAACAGGATAACCAAAATGTAGAGTGCGGGCGCATCCAGCAAAATGGCTGCCCCCATCACCAATGCAGCAAGGATGCTGAACAGGAAGAAATCAATCGAAGGGGTCGATTGATGGGCAATCTCCGCCAAATAGGCAGTGCGTTCCTCCGAACCGGCATGCAGAAAATCCAACCGTTTTTGACGCCTTCGACGGGCGGGCGGCAGGGATTGATCTTCCGGTGGTATGGGTTCGCTGGTGGGAAATGTCATGAATGGGTTCCGGCAGGTTTGGCTTGAAGCTATTATAATACACCCAATTCATCGCGTATACCGGTCAGATCTTGACCTGCCCGATCCTGATGAAATGAGTCAACAAGAAAATTACACCCCAACACAGTCTGGTGATATGACATGAAATGTTTACGGACAACCCTGCTGATCCTCATACTCAGCTTCCTGCTGGTAGCCTGCACGGCAAGCCCCACCCCCCTGGTGAACACCTCACCCACTCCGGGATTGCATCCCGACGGAACATCCACCCCCCCGCCATCCACAGAGACTGCCACACCGGAAACCGGGCGGATTGTGCTTGTATCCAATCAATCCACTTATGAACCAGAAATAATCAGCCTGATGGAACCGCTGGGGGTTGATTACGGCTTGAAACTGGATATGCTTCCGGCATTAACCACTGCGGATCTGACCCCAATCACGCGGGTTGTCATCCTGATGGAACCGGATGAAGGCACTCTCTCATTGGCGCAAGGTGCGCCTGCCATTCAGTTCGTTGCCATCACCTCACAGGACCTTCCGGTTGCAGCCAATATCAGCGCGATTCGATTGCACCCGGTGGATGAAATCTTCATAGCCGGCTATTTAACTTCCATCATCGCCCCTGACTGGCGTTCTGGCGGACTGCTTCCATCAGACACCCCCATGCATGAAACCATACAGGATGCATTCGTCAACGGCGGCAGGTACTTCTGCGGACGCTGTGCACCGGCATACGCCCCGGTGGTTCTCTTTCCCCAGGCAGCCTTATTACCCTCCACAAGCAATCCCCCGGAATGGGAAGCAGCAGTAAATGGTCTGGAAGTCAACCGTCTGGAAACCCTTTACATCCATCCGGCAGCTGCATCACCGGACCTGTTGGCTCTTCTACCAAGCCGGGGTACCATATTGGTCGGCGGGCAGACCCCGCCGGCTGAATTCCAGCAACAATGGGCGGCAACCGTCCGCACCGATCCGGCTTCCGTTTTAAAAATCCTGTTCCCGGATCTTCTGGCTGGCATTGGCGGTCAGGATCACTCCGCCCCAATCATCCTGACCGATGTGAATCCCCAATACCTCAGTCCCGGTCGGCAGCAGCGGGTGGAGGAAGTCATTCAAATGCTGGCGGATGGGGAAATTCAACCCCTCAGTGTTCCCCTGAATTAATGCATCAGGATTGTCCCATACAGCCGCGGAATTCCTCAGCCGTGGCTTCGCCGGGCTGGTTGATGCCCTCACGCTTCAATGTTTTCCAGAAGGTGATGACCAGAATACGCACATCCAGCCACAACGACCAGTGATCAACATACCAGACATCCAGGCGGAACTTCTCCTCCCAGGATAAAGCATTCCTGCCATTCACCTGCGCCCAGCCGGTGATTCCCGGCAGCACTGCATGACGCCGCATTTGCTCCGGTGTGTACCGCTCAAGATAATCCACCAGCAGCGGGCGCGGACCCACCAGGCTCATTTTTCCACAGATCACCTGCCATAACTCCGGCAGCTCATCCAGGCTGGATGCCCGCAGGAATTTACCCAGGCGCGTCATCCTCTGTTCGTCCGGAAGTGGTGTGCCAGCGGCATTCACTGATTCACGCATGGTGCGGAACTTGACCAGCAGAAAGATCTCCCCATGCATGCCCGGACGAGGCTGGCGGAAGAATACCGGACGCCCGTCGGTCAGGAGAATTAAAATTGCAATCAAACCCATCAGGGGCAGACAAATGATTAGCACTGGAATCCCAAGCACCAGATCGAACAGGCGCTTGGATGCCGGTACACCGGCAGGGAATAAATCACCGCTCATGGGTTCATTTTACCAAAAAATGGGCTATAATTTGCGCAGGCACTGTTTGTGGAATGCTTCTGCATTGATCCAGGAGGACTCCCGGGCTGATGAAAATCATCATTGAATATTGTGCCATTTGAAACTATACCGACAGGGCTGCCGGTCTGGCAGCCGAATTGCTTCACAAGTATGAAGCGGAAATCGAATCAATCACGCTGGTTCCTGCCGGTGATGGACAATTTGAAGTGATTGTCAATGGCATTTTGATGTTTTCCAAAATAAAACTTCAACGGCATGCTGAAGCAGGAGAAATTTGCCGGTTGATCAGGAATTACTTACAGGAAGGTAGAAAATGACAAAAAAAGGTCGCGTTTTTTCGGGAGCCCGCCCCACCGGACGCCAGCATTTGGGAAATTACCTGGGTGCAATCCAGAATTATGTGGCTCTGCAGGATGATTACGATTGCATCTACTGCATCGTGGATTTGCATGCCTTGACCACAATGGAAACCACCCAGGAACTGGCACAAAACACCTATGAAATGGCGCTGGACTGGCTGGCTGCAGGCATCCGCCCGGAAGAATCGATCATGTTCATCCAGTCACATGTGCCGGAAGTAACCGAACTTCACACCATCCTCTCCATGGTGACACCGTTGGGCAAGTTGACAGACCTGCCAACTTTCAAGGAAAAAGCCCGCCAGCAGCCCCAAAATATCAACTACGGGCTGGTTGGTTATCCCATCCTGATGACAGCTGATATTGTTCTATATAAAGCGGACCTGGTGCCGGTGGGAGTGGACCAGGCTCCGCATATCGAATTTGCCAGGGAAGTGGTCCGGTCCTTCAACTACCGCTACCAGACCAATGTGTTAATTGAACCGGCGATGAAAGCCACCGAGGTGCCAAAGGTGATCGGCATTGACGGGGTGAATAAAATGAGCAAGAGTCTCGACAACCACATCGAACTTGCCTCAACCCCAACGGAAACCCGCCAGCGCGTGATGATGATGGTCACCGACCCACAGCGCCAGCGCCGGACGGATCCCGGCAACCCGGATGTATGTAATGTGTTCTCCCTCCATAAAGTATTTTCCAGCCCGGAGGAAGTGGCAATGATTGACACCGAATGCCGCCGTGCCGGGATTGGCTGCGTGGACTGCAAGAAACGGCTTGCCCACAACCTGAACACCCACCTGGAACCATTCCGCGCCCGGCGTACCGCCCTGGATGAAAATCCATCCGCAGTCTGGGACATTTTACATGATGGCGCCAAACGTGCCCGCATCCTTGCTGAACAAACGATGCAGGAAGTGCGCGCTGCAATCGGACTGCCGGAATAGAACATGAAGGCGGTTATCCAACGGGTGACCCGCGGCGCAGTCGATATTGACGGCATCCGCGTGGCGGAAATTGGTCTGGGACTGGTGATTTTATTGGGGGTTGGTCCGGATGACACCCCGGAGACCGCCGGGAAACTGGCGCGCAAGATTTCCATGATGCGCATTTTTGGCGATGAAAATGGAAAAATGAACCTTTCCATTCTGGATGTCAAGGGGGCGGCAATTGTCGTCTCTCAATTCACACTTTATGCCGATACCCGCAGGGGCAACCGTCCGGCATTCATTGGCGCCGCGCCGCCTGAAATTGCCAGCCCGCTCTGTGACAAGTTTGCCGCC
>CALMHE010000443.1 GCA_937863865.1 uncultured Anaerolineaceae bacterium
ATTAATAACAAGGCAGGTCTGAAGAAAAGTCCGGTTATTATGAAAACAGGAATTACAAATTCAGAAAAAGCTGCCATAAATCCCCAGAACTCTGGCAGAAAATTTATCCCGAGATTTGACATAGACTTTCCCAGGCGTAGCCATAACTCAGGTCCGCCTTTAATTTTCGGCAAACCGTGAATAAATATAAAACTGATACCTAATCCTAATCTGATGATCAGCAATCCTAAGTCACGGTGTTTTTCACTGAAATTTATTTTCATAATTTTATCCGAGATTTAATAAAAATTTCTCAACAGCTTTATTGAATTCTACAGGCGCTTCCATATTACTCAAATGTCCTGCAGCCGGAATCCCTTCACGCAGCTGTGGATCATACCCTGAGGGAATTTGGCAGGATTGATGGTTTGATCAATGGAGCCGGAGGAAACAAACCGGACGCAACCACTGGTGAAGATCTCTCCTTTTTCGATCTGCCTGCTGATGCCTTCCGCTGGGTGTTTGATTTAAACCTGCTGGGGACCATCCTTCCCTCGCAGATTATTGGGCGTCAGATGGCAGAGCAGAAGAAAGGCGTTATCCTCAATGTCTCTTCGATGAATTCCTTCCGTCCACTCACCCGCATCCCGGCATATTCAGCAGCAAAAGCAGGCGTCAGTAATTTCACCCAATGGCTGGCCGTGCATATGGCGCAGGAATATTCTCCCGGCATTCGGGTGAATGCCATTGCCCCGGGTTTTTTCTTGACGGATCAAAACCGCTTTCTATTGACCGATACAGAAACCGGCAATTTAACATCCCGCGGTCAAAAAATCATCGACCACACACCCATGGGACGGTTTGGAAATCCGGAAGATCTCGACGGCACCGTCCTTTGGTTGATGTCACCAGCTTCAGAATTCGTAACTGGAATCGTGGTGCCGGTTGATGGAGGATTTTCCGCTTACAGCGGGGTGTAACCCAATAAAATAAATAACCGGGAAACGGACGGACTGATCGATGATTTATTCTCAGGCATATTCACCAGGTGGATCGCTGGACGAAAGCACAATCCAGGAGACACTTGTCAGGGGTCTGGAAGGTCAATTTACCAATCAAAAAGTCCTGGCATTGATACCGGATCATACCCGGACACTGCCGCTGCCGGCATTGTTCCCCAAGGTGGTTGAAATTCTTCGCAATGTCCGCCAGCTTGACTTCATGGTTGCCCTCGGCACCCACCCTCCCCTGACGGAGGAGCAGCTCCTTCAGCTTGTGGGGATTACCCCCAAGGAACGCTCGGACAAATATCGTAAAATCGGGCTTTTCAATCACAATTGGGATGACCCTTCCCGGCTGGCATCCCTCGGCAGGATGGGTCAGGATGAAATCAAGCAGATCGCCGGTGAAAGATGGCATCCCTCCCTGCCTGAAGAAATAGATATCCGCATTAACAAGCTGGCGCTTGAATATGACCATATCCTGATCATTGGACCCACCTTCCCTCATGAAGTTGTCGGCTTCTCAGGGGGGGGTAAGTATATCTTCCCCGGCATCTCCGGACCTGACATGATCAATGCGACCCACTGGCTGGGTGCGCTGGTGGGTGTGGTCGGAACGATTGGCATAAAGGATACTCCGGTGCGGAAGATGATTCATGCAGCAACAAGCCGCCTGCCAACCCCGGTGACCGTGGCTGCGCTGGTGGTGGATGATCAACTTCTGGCAGGAATATATATTGGAGAAATGTTTGGAGCCTGGAGTCTGGCTGCAGATTCATCCTCACAGCGGCACATCCGCTGGTGCGACAAGCCTTTTCAACGCGTCCTATCTCGTGCACCGGAAATGTACGATGAGCTTTGGACTGCTGCCAAGGCAATGTATAAAATGGAACCGGCTGTAGCTCCAGGTGGGGAAGTGATTATTTTTGCCCCTCATCTTGAAGTGGTCAGCCATGTCCACGGGCGGCATATTTATGAAATTGGCTATCATACCCTGCCTTATTTTTTAAATAATTGGGAACAGTATAAAAATGTACCCCTGGGGGTTCTGGCTCACAGTACTCACGTCCGCGGCTCGGGTGTTATGGTTAACGGCGTGGAAAAACCCAACGTCCGGGTCACACTTGCCAGTAAAATATCCCCTGAGGATTGTGCCCGCCTGAACCTGGGCTACATGGATCCTGCAAAAATCAACCTGGAATCCTGGAAGCACCGGGAGGATGAAGGCATTTTATATGTTCCACGGGCGGGTGAAATTCTATACCGGCTCAAGCCTTGAAGAAGATCAGCAATATTATGCTGAACTGTCTGTAAAATACAGATTTTCCTGATTTGTAAGATTGACTATTCGGAGTAATGCATGAACGGACAATATAAACTTGGAATCATTGGCATGGGTGTCATGGGGCGCAGTCTGGCTCTCAACTTTTTACGCAACGGGTTCACGCCCATTGGTTATGATTTGAATCCTCACCTGCCGGAAGGATTTCCAGTTAAAACCGTCGGTTCATTGGAGGATTTGACCGATGCACTCCATTCACCGCGCATCCTCTTCCTGATGGTGCCGGCTGGTGCTCCTGTGGATGCAGCCATTACATCGCTTAAACCCCACATCCAGAAAGGTGACCTGATCATCGATGGCGGTAATTCTTATTTTGCAGACACTGAACGGCGGTACCAATCCCTGGAAAGCGAAGGCTTTCGTTATATCGGGATGGGAGTATCAGGCGGGGAAAGCGGAGCATTGTGGGGACCCAGCCTGATGCCGGGTGGTTCCAAAACAGCCTGGCAGCTCGTACAGCCCATGTTTGAAGCCATTTCAGTAAAAACTGAAAACGGTGAACCCTGTGCAGCCTGGATGGGATCCGGCGGCGCCGGGCATTATGTCAAAATGGTTCACAATGGGATCGAATACGGCGATATGCAATTGATTGCAGAAATATATGACTTGCTTCACCGGGGTGCCGGCATTTCCAACCTGGAACTGGCGGAAATATTCACCGAGTGGAATAGCCGTGAATTACACTCCTACCTGATTGAAATTACTGCCAAGATCCTGGGGCGGGTGGATGAAGAAACCCGACAACCCCTGGTGGATTGGATCGTCGATGAAGCGGCTCAAAAAGGCACCGGCAAATGGACATCCCAAAATTCATTTGACCTGGGGATTGCCATCCCCACCATCAATTCAGCTGTGGAAAGCCGCATGATATCCGCCCTTAAATCCGAACGAATGGCTGCCTCCCGCTTGCTGGGCGGCACCGGAATGTATTCCGGTGATAAAAAACACCTGGTTGAAATTGCTGAACAGGGATTATTTGCCAGCAAAATCATCTCCTATGCCCAGGGGTTAAAACTACTGAGTGCTGCATCACAGGAATATGGCTGGGATTTGGATCTGGTCGGTATTGTCAGTGTCTGGCGGGCAGGCTGCATCATCCGCGCCTCCTTGCTTGAGGATATTCGGAAAGCCCTGACCGCCAATCCAACTCTGCCCAACCTGATGATGGACGAAACCTTCAGACAGGAAATATTGAGCCGCCAACATGCCTGGCGCGAGGTACTGCAGGCTGCCATCGGTCTGGGGATTCCCATGCCGGCAACCGGTGCATCACTGGCATACTTTGATGCCTATCGCTCGGAGTGCCTGCCAGCCAACCTGACCCAGGCACAACGCGATTTCTTCGGCGCACACACCTACCGCCGGCTGGATCGGGAAGGTGTATTCCATACACAATGGGAATGACATCCGTTCAGCCATTCCCGTATTACAATGAATCATATTAAACCAATTGAGGGAGCCATGAACGAAAACAGGCAGCTACAGGAACTCTGCATTAATACCATTCGATTTCTTTCTGCGGATTGCATCCAGCAGGCGAATTCCGGTCATCCCGGTCTGCCCATGGGCACCGCGCCCATGGCATATGCCATCTGGACACGCCATCTGCGGCACAATCCTGCAAATCCCCATTGGTTCAATCGCGACCGCTTTATCCTTTCCGGCGGTCATGGCTCCATGTTGCTTTACTCCCTGCTGCACCTCACTGGTTATGATTTATCCCTCGAGGAACTCAAAAATTTCCGCCAATGGGGATCCAGGACACCCGGGCATCCTGAATTTGGCATGACGCCCGGCGTTGAAACCACCACCGGACCGCTTGGTCAGGGTTTTGCCAATGGGGTTGGCATGGCAATTGTGGAAGCCCACCTTGCAAAACTCTTCAACCGCCCCGGGCATGAGGTGATTGACCATTTTATTTATGCCATCGTCACGGACGGCGATCTGATGGAAGGTGTGGCATCAGAGGCAGCCTCGCTTGCCGGTCATCTGCAGCTGGGAAAATTAATATATTTATATGACGACAACCGCATTTCCATTGAAGGGTCAACTGAAATCACCTTCACGGAGGATCGCGGAAAACGTTTTGAAGCCTACGGCTGGCATGTGTCCTATGTCGATAATGGACTGGATGTGGATTCCATCGATCAAGCCATCCAGGCAGCCAAAAATGACCCGCGCCCATCCTTGATTATTGTGCGTAACATCATCGGCTATGGACTTCCCACCCGCGCGGGTACTGCCAAGGCACATGGGGAGCCTCCTGGTGACGCGGAGCTGGCTGGTGCCAAGGAAAAACTCGGCTGGGTGCAGGAACCCCGCTTTTATATCCCCCCGGAAGCCCTGAATTTTTTCCGCCAGGTAGGAAAACGCGGGACAGCCCTGGAACATGAATGGCAAAAACGGATGGATTCCTACCATGCAGCTCATCCAGACCTGGCTGATGAATTACTCCGCCGCCTGAATGGAAACCTGCCAGCCGGCTGGTCGGATGGTATTCCTGATTTTCCCACCGATGAGAAAGGCATGGCGACCCGGATTTCCTCCGGCAAGGTGCTCAACGCACTGGCGGGTCGGTTGCCTGAATTGATGGGCGGATCCGCTGATTTGGCTCCCTCCAATAAAACCTGGCTGGATGACTACCCCGCCTTTTCGCCCAATACCCCGGAAGGACGCAATCTGCACTTTGGGGTGCGTGAACACGGCATGGGTTCGGTGGTCAACGGTATGGCATACCATGGCGGTGTCATTCCTTATGGATCCACATTCCTGGTTTTTTCTGATTACATGCGCCCCGCCATTCGAATTTCTGCACTTTCCCACCTGGGTACAATATGGATTTTTACCCATGACAGCATCGGCGTGGGTGAGGATGGACCCACCCACCAGCCGGTTGAACAGCTGTCAGCCTTGCGTTCCATCCCCAACCTGGTCGTTCTGCGACCAGCGGACGCCAATGAAGTCTCTGAGGCATGGAAAATTGCCATCGAAAACCGTCACCGCCCGGTTGCAATGGCATTGACGCGGCAAAATCTACCCACACTGGATCGCACTATTTACGCCTCCGCTGCAGGCTGCCGGAAAGGTGCCTATATTTTGGCTGATCTGGGCATGGGAAAACCCCGGCTCATCCTGATGGCAAGCGGATCCGAAGTCCAGCTCATCATCCAGGCTGGCAAACGGTTGGAAAGTCAGGGGATCGCTGTACGCCTGGTATCTTTCCCAAGTTGGGAATTGTTTACCGAACAGGATGAGGAATATCGCAACCGGGTACTCCCACCGGATTTGGAATTACGCCTGGCGGTGGAAGCCGGAGTCACACAGGGCTGGCACCGCTGGGTTGGGTCGAAGGGACAAATCGTTGGGCTGGATCGGTTTGGAGTCTCCGCCCCGGCAAATGTGGCATTTACAAATCTGGGCTTTTCGGTGGATCACATCGAACATGTCGCCCGTGAATTATTAAAATAAAACAGGGAAATCATGAACACAAGCTTGAACTTATTGGAAGTCGGGCAATCCATCTGGTACGACAACATCCAGCGCAGCCTGCTGAAAAACGGCGAATTCTCTGGAATGATTCACCGCGGGGAAATTCGGGGTGTCACCTCCAACCCCAGTATTTTCATGAATGCAGTCACCAGGTCCACGGACTACGATGAAAGCCTGAAGCCATTGGTGAATTCAGGCTGGAGTGCCGAAGAAATATTTTTCCACCTTGCCATTGAGGATATCCAGGAGGCAGCGGATCTCTTTCTGCCGCTTTACCACCAAACCGATGGCGGTGATGGTTATGTGAGCCTGGAGGTCAGCCCCTACCTGGCTGATGATACTGCCGCCACCCTGTTGCAGGCGAAACAGTTATGGCAGCGGGTGGACCGCCCCAACCTGATGATCAAAATTCCCGCCACCCAAGCGGGCATTCCCGCCATTACGGAAGCCATTGCTACAGGGATCAACGTGAACACAACCCTGATCTTCTCCCTGGAGCGTTATGCCGAGGTTATGGATGCCTATATGACCGGACTTGAGAAGCGGTTGGCAGCGGGTCTGTCAATCCATCAGATTTCCTCCGTGGCTTCGTTTTTCGTCTCCCGTGTGGACACGCATGTTGATGCCCGGTTGCAGAAAATCATTGATGCGGGTGGAACCCAAGCCGGGAAGGCAGGCTCTCTTGGCGGAAAAGCAGCCATTGCCAACGCCCGCCTGGCTTACGCTGATTTTAAAAAGGTCATCACCACAGAACGCTTCCAGAGAATCAAATCCGGGGGGGGCAATCTTCAACGCCCCTTGTGGGCATCCACCAGCACAAAAAATCCAGCCTACCGCGATGTCATCTATGTTGAGGAACTCATCGGACCCAACACCGTAAATACCATTCCTCCCCAGACACTGGTTGCATTTCTTGACCACGGTCAGGTGCGCCCCACTCTTGAAGAGGATGTGGAAGGTGCCCGCCGGACGATGACAAACCTGGAGGAATTGGGAATCTCCATGGCACAGGTAACAGATCAACTGGAGAAGGAAGGCGTCAAAGCCTTCGCGGATGCCTTTACAGTATTACTCCAAGCAGTGGAAAAGCGGATTGAATCAGCTTCCCGCCAAGGTTAATATATTTATTATTTAATCAAGTGACAGCCGGTATCCCGCCGGCTGTTTTTATTTACTCATCCACGAATTAATAATTAAATAAATATCATATAATAATCTTACATATATTATCTATAATGTAATATATAAGAAAGGAGGATGCCATGGACTTTAAAGATAAAGTTATCGTGATAACCGGTGCGGCTTCTGGAATTGGCAAGGCAACTGCCCAATTATTTGGCAGTTTGGGAGCCAGACTGGTTTTGGGAGATATAGCTGGAGAAAAACTGGCGAAGGTGAAGGATGAATTGGAATCCCAGGGAGTTCAGGTCATTGGTATACCCGGAGATATTGCCAAGCTGGACGATGCCAACCAACTGGTGGATCTGGCAAAAAAAGAATTCGGTCGGCTGGATGTACTGGTCAACAATGCCGGAATCGTGGATCGGTTTCTCCCGGTGGATGAAATGACCGATGAGATCTGGGAACATGTCCTGGCAGTCAACCTGACCGGTCCCATGTATACCTCGCGCCGCGCCATACCCATTATGGTTGAACAGGGCGGCGGCGTCATCATCAATATCACCTCCGCTGCAGGTCTGGGGGGAGGATTTGCAGGAGCTGCTTATACCACCAGCAAGCACGGATTGATTGGTCTGACAAAAAACACCGCCTGGATGTATGCCCCCAAGGGAATCCGGTGTGTCGGGATCGCCCCGGGTGGGGTAAAGACCGATATTTCCCTTGGCGGGGAACCTTCGGGATTGGGCTACAGTCGTCTGGGGACTCAATTTGCCACCATGCCGCGTGCTGGTGAGGCAATTGAAATTGCCAATGCAATTCTATT